>JAPUGN010000181.1 GCA_027298165.1 Nitrospinota bacterium | reverse complement strand
GCAGTGAAGCTGATCATTAAAAATGGACGGGTGATCGATCCCGCCAACAACATAGACGGCGAATATGATGTCCTGATCGACAAGGGGCTCATCCAGGCCATCGTGCCTGCGGGCAAAATTTTGTCCAGGGATGCCGATTCGGCAAAAGTCATCGACGCCAAAAATTACGTCGTGGCGCCGGGGTTTATGGACATGCACGTCCACTTCCGGGAACCCGGTTTCGAGTACAAGGAAACCATCGAGACCGGATGCGCATCCGCCGCGGCCGGAGGATTCACCACGGTTGCCATGATGCCGAACACCAACCCGGTCAACGACAACCGCGCGGTCACCGAACTGATGATCTCCCGGGCTAAGACGCACGGAAAAATTCAGGCTCTGGCCATCGGGGCCATCACCCGCGGGCTTAAGGGAGAAACCTTATCTGATATGGGAGATTTGAAGGAAGCCGGGGTCATCGCCTTTTCGGACGACGGGCGGCCGGTGATGAACAATCAGGTCATGCGCCATGCCCTCGAGTACAGCCGGATGTTCGATCTGCCCCTGATTCAGCACAGCGAAATCCTCGACCTGACTCGGGAAGGATGCATGAACGAGAGCCGCGTCTCCACCGAACTGGGGTTGAAAGGAATGCCCACCGAGGCGGAAGACATCATGGTGTACCGGGATATCGCCCTGCTCGAAAAAACCGGAGGCCGCCTGCACGTGGCGCATATCAGCAGTGGCGAATCGGTGGAACTGGTCCGCCGGGCCAAGGCCCAGGGCCTCCCGGTGACCTGCGAGGTGGCGCCTCACCATTTCACTCTAACCGACGAGTCGGTCCGGGGTTACGACACCAACACCAAAATGAGCCCGCCACTCCGAACCCAAAGCGACATCGATGCCATTAAAGCGGGACTGAAAGACGGAACTATTGATATAATCGCTACCGACCACGCCCCGCACGACTTGGTAGACAAGCAGGTGGATTATCATAGCGCCTGTTTCGGAATCGTGGGGCTGGAAACCGCCCTCCCCCTCAGCCTCCGTCTGGTAGAAGAAAAAATTCTGACACTTCCGCAACTGATGGCCAAACTGACTTCACGTCCGGCGGAAATTTTCAAGCTCGACCAGGGCGATCTGGGCGTGGGCAAACGGGCGGATGTCGTGGTCTTCGATCCCAATCATGAATATACGGTCGAAGCGCGCCGGTTTAAATCGAAGAGCAAAAACTCGCCCTTCGACGGGTGGCCCGTCAGAGGCCAAGTCCGGCACACAATTTTTAACGGAAAGATTGTATTTTCTAATTAGTTAGAATGCTATTACTAAAGGGTTTTCTAGGATTGGCTTGGATTTAATATGGAAGGCATACTGGCACTGGCCGACGGTAGAACATTCAGAGGAACCCTGTTCGGCGCTGTTGGCGAAACCGAAGGCGAGGTGATTTTCAACACCAGCATGTCCGGTTATCAGGAAGTGATCACCGACCCTTCCTATTGCGGCCAGATGGTGGTGATGACCTATCCCCTGATCGGGAACTGCGGCATCAACCCGGAGGATTTTGAATCGGACCACCCTTATTTGAGCGCCTTCATCATCAAGGAGTTGAGCGCCATTGCCAGCAATTGGCGATCCCGGGAGACGCTGGATGAGTTCCTAAAAAGGCATGGCGTGGTGGGGCTTCAGGGAATCGATACCCGCGCTCTGACCCGCCATATTCGGGACCAAGGGGCCCAACAAGCCATCATCTCCCACGACCTTTCCAATCCTGCCGCCCTCATAGAAAAGGCCCAGGCGTCTCCCGGTATGGTAGGCAAAGATCTGGTTAAGGAGGTGACCTGTCGGGAACCTTACGACTGGGATCAAGGGGACTGGGATCTCAAGCTGGGATATTCCCGCCTCTCCCACAATTGGACCCTGGATAGCTTATCCGTGGTGGCTTACGATTTCGGGATCAAGCGGAACATTCTCCGTCGGCTGACGCAGGTAGGATGTAAAGTTCAAGTGGTTCCCGCCACCACCCCGGCGGAAACCGTGCTGGCCCTGAAACCGGACGGCGTTTTTTTGTCGAACGGCCCGGGCGATCCGGCGGCCGTTCCTTACGCGATTGAAAACGTGCGGGCGCTCATCGGCAAAGTTCCTATTTTCGGCATCTGTTTGGGCCATCAAATTCTGAATTTGGCTCTCGGTGGTAAAACGTATAAGCTTCAGTTCGGCCATCACGGCGGCAACCAGCCGGTCATGGACCTGGGCAAGCGAAAGGTGGAGATCACTTCACAGAATCATGGTTTTGCCGTAGATGAAAAAACCGGGAACGCCGATGTGGAGGTCACCTGCATCAACCTGAATGACCAGACGGTCGAAGGCATTCGCCACAAGAAATATCCCGTGTCTTCCGTTCAATATCATCCCGAAGCCTCACCGGGTCCCCAGGACTCGTCCTACCTGTTTCAAGATTTCGTAACGTTAATGAAGGAAAACCGATGATTCGCGAAACCATCAACCAACTGATTGAAGAAATCACCAAAGACTATCCTGAGCAAGATATTTTTGAAGCGAAAAAGTGTTTTCAGAAAATTTCCGGAGAAATTTTTGAGGATGACAAGTCCTACGAATCCCGAATGGGAACCTTTCTGGAATGGTTTTCCTTTGACCGGCCAGGGCCGGATTCCTCTTTAACTCCCATCCAGCAATACCTGGAAAATACCGAGCCCTATCACAGCCCGGAGAAATGGGAACTGGCGCATGGCGTCTCCAAATGCATTCACAGCTTGTTCATCGCGAAAAAGATCAAAAGCGATTGTATTTTAGTTGTGGATCTAATGGACGATGTCAAATATCAGGTGCAGGAAAATCAGGGGTCCATGCTTTTTAATACAGATGATGTTTTTGAAGGGCGTCTCATTCCCTATAAAGGGCAACATTATTTCACCGATCACTTTTGCTTCCATCCCAAACCCGTTGTGGGATTTATCAAATCCAAGATCGAAAATCTAAAAGCCAGCGAAGAAAAAACACGGGCCGATGAAAAGCGCCTCCAAAAGGAAATCATCTCTCCTCAAAAAAAACTGAATAAGGTAGTTGCTAAAATCAGCAAACTTCATGGAAAACTGGAAAACACCACCAAGGAAAAAAAGATTCAGTCTCTCAAAGATGATATTTCCGTTTTGGATAAGCAGAAAGAACAACTGGAGGCCCAGGTTTCCGATCTGGCAAATGAATTAAATCAGTTTAGAACCGTAACCATCGAAGGGGAAAATAAGCAAAATCGCTTCTCCTTAATTCGCAAACTATCGTACATGAGC
>JAPUGN010000180.1 GCA_027298165.1 Nitrospinota bacterium | reverse complement strand
TGCCGGGACGGGGCATGCTGGTTCTGGTTTCCGACCTGTTGACGCGGGACGACGATGTGCTCAAAACCCTCAAAATGCTCAAATCCCGCGGACTGGAAGTGATTGTGTTTCACGTCCTGCATCCGGACGAAGTGACCCTGCCGTTTGAAGGCGACCTGGTTTTCGAATCGCTGGAAGACGACCCGCCGCTGGGGCTGGACCCGTTCGACGTCCGCCAGCAGTATCAAAAGGCGATTCAGGAGCAGATCACGTTTTACCAAAAGAACTGGTCCACCCTGGGCGTCGATTATCTGTTTCTGGAAACCTCCGCACCGCTGGACCAGGCTCTGCGTTATTACCTGCTCCGCCGGAAAAGTCTGCAGAAGATATGAATTTCAGTTTCACATCCCCCTGGTTCCTGCTGGGCCTTTTGGGTCTGGCGCTCCCGATTTTGATTCATTTGCTGACGCGGCAGCAGCAGACGCGGCTCCGGTTTTCGGCGGTTTATCTGTTGCAACAGGCGCAGAAAAATTCGGTGCGCAAATCCCGGCCCAACAAACTCCTGCTTTTGCTGTTGCGTTGTCTGGCGATCGCGTTTTTATGCCTGGCTTTGGCCCACCCCATTCTTTCGTCGGGTGGACTGGACAACCTGCTGATGTCGCGTCCTTCCGCCAATGTCTTCATCCTGGACGACTCTTACAGTATGTCCGCGGCGAGCGACTCCGGCACCCTGTTCCAGCGGGCCACCCAGACGCTATCGGAGTTGATCGAACAGATTCCCGGCAATCATTCCTTCAGTCTGGTGCTGGCATCGGATCCCGCCCGTATGGTGCAGAACTGGACCACCGACCCGGGTTCTATCCTGAAGTGGTTGAACGCGGCGCAGGCGTCTCACCGCACCACCAGCATCGGTAAAGCCGTCACGCAGGCGGCCGATCTATTGAACACTGCGCCGCAGGAGGTGAAACGGATTTTTATCCTGACCGATTTGGACCAGAACGGCTGGGACCGGGATGAATTCCCCACCGCTTTTGAAGAAGGCCATTTGTATTCGATTAAAGTCATCGATTTTTCGAAAGGGCAAAAGGGTATCAACCGGGCGCTGGTCCGAAAGGTCAAACTGAATCAGGAATTTCTCACCAACCGCCGGATCATCCGCGTGCAGGCCACGATCGCCAACCTCCTGCCGGACCGGGCGGTGACGCAGCTTCCGGTGACGCTGATCGTCAACGGCAAGCGGCAGAGCGAGGGCGTTATCGATCTACCGGCACAAGGCGAGGTCATCCATGAGTTTTCGTTTCCTTTGCTCACCGATGAACCGGTGTCGGGCGCCGTCGAAATCGGAGAGGACGCCCTGACGGCGGACAACCGGCGCCTGTTCGTCTTCCAACCCGACCGGAAGATCAGGGTGCTGGTGGTGGACGGCGACCCGCGCGGGGTGGCGCACCAGCACGATTCGTTTTATGTCGAAAAGGCCCTCAACCCCTTCGCTTCGCCGATGTCCGATATCGAGCCGACCGTTGCCACCCTCTCGGAATTTTCGGATCGGGATTTGAAACACTATTCGGTGATTATTCTTTGCAACGTCCGGGACCTGGCCATCGGCTTCGAACGGGATCTGGAAAAATTCGTGCTGCGGGGCGGTGCCCTGTTCATCGGCCTGGGCGACCAGGTGGACCCCAAATACTACAACGAAAAAATGGGCCTGCTGTTGCCCGTCACTTTAAATTCCATCAACCAGGTGGGAGCCGAGGACCGGCCCTTCCAACTCCAGTCCCAATCCAGCGAGCATCCGGTTTTAAAAGTGTTCACCCGCGACATGTGGAACGAAATGGGGCGCATTCCTTTCCGGACGCTCTACAGCGTGGAGCCGCGCAGTGGAAGAGAATTTCAGGAACCCATGCGCTTTACCAACCGGTTCCCGGCGGTAATCGAGTCGGCATTCGGCGAGGGCAAGGTCATCCTGTACGTCTCCTCCCTGGACCGGGACTGGAACGCGTTTCCGATTCATCCCACCTTCCTTCCCTGGATGCAGCGCTGGGTGAAGTACCTGGCGCAGAGCCTCGAAAACATTTCGCGCCACGACATCACGGTGGGCGCGCCGCTGGTGCTGGAAGACATCGGTTCGCCGCCCCTGGTGGTGGCGCCCGGTGGCAAGGTTTCAATCGCCCACAAAAAACCGCAATCACCGCCGGTGTTCGAAGACACCCATCACCCGGGCGTGTACGAACTGTATCAATGGAACGGGATTTCCGGTGCCACCGAGTCGCAGGCCCCCGAACAATTACCCGCCGACGCCCGGCGCATCGGCAGTTTTACGGTCAATTTCGATCCAGCGGAATCCGCACCCGGTAAAATATCTGAGAACGATTTGGCTTCCTGGTTTCCCGGAGCCCAGGTTGATTACGCTCCGGCCGATCAGGCGTTGAACGCGGCATCGGTCGGCGCCGGGGTGCCCCTGACCACTCTCTTGTTCCTGATGCTGGCGGTCATGTTATTCTGGGAAGGTTGGGTGGTGCGACGGGAATGACTCGGATTCCCGGCATGTTTTTGGCAAACTCCTTCTGATATAATGGTCTCAATCGGTCAACCATCAACTTTATAACCCCGAGCGTTTCATGAAAATTCGCGCGCGATGCCTGGCTTGGTTCATCGGAGTTCTGGGATTCCTCCCGGCAGGTTCGGGAACCCTCCAGGCCGCTGTCCCCACCCTGTCTGTTCAGGAGGAACTGGTCGCCACTCTGGCCCTGCCGGAGGACAAAATCGACTTGACGGAAATTCTCCTACTGATCTCGCGCCATTGGGACCCGGCACTGGAACCAGCGCCTTTGAAGCAAACGCTGGACCGGTTGACGGAATCGGCCCGGCGCCAACTCCAGGGCAAACCCTCGCCGCAGGAAACCGTCGAAATTCTGCGCAAGGTCATCCATCAGGAAGGCGGCTACCGCTACACCGATGCGCTGGACCCGGCGGGTATGCCGGTGAACCCGGCGGAATTATTTTTGCACGGATTATTGCAGACCCGTCGCGGTTATTGCATGAACCTGTCGTTGTTGTACCTCATCCTCGCCGAACGGTTGAATCTCCCGCTCTACGGTGTGCCTCTGCCGAATCATTTTTTGGTGCGTTACGATTCGCCGGAATACCGCGTGAACATCGAAGCGACGGAAGGCGGAACGGCGTTTCCCGATTCGTTTTACGAACAACGATTCGGCGTAACCGGCGATTCGAAATATTTTCTGAGCAACCTGGGAAAGAAAAAAACGCTGGGCGCGTATTTTTCCAATGTCGGGCTGGTGATGTACCGCGCCGCCAAACCCCAGACCGCCGTGTTTTATCTGGAGCAGTCGGCGGACATCAACCCGCAATCCATCGACGCGCTCAACAACCTCGGCAACATTTACTCTGAATTAAAACAACACGACCCATCCATCCACGCCTACGAGCGGGCGCTGAAAGCCGATCCCGGAAATTTTTCCACGCTGTACAATCTGGGAGTCGCCTATTTCGAATCCGACAAGCTGGACAAAGCTGAGGAGGCGCTGTTGCAGGCGGTGCAAATCAACCCCCGGTTCGCCCGGGCGCATGAAATTCTGGTCCGCATTTTTATGCAACAAAGAAAAAAGGTGAGCGCCCTTCTGCATCTGAAACTGCTTAATCGCATTCAACCGGGACAGCTTCGCATCCAATTGGATATAGGGACGATGATCCTGGAAATGGGACAGGCGGATCTGGCGTTGCATCATTTCGAATCCCTGCAACGCCGCCATCCGCAGGT
>JAPUGN010000018.1 GCA_027298165.1 Nitrospinota bacterium | reverse complement strand
GGACAAGAACGGGTTGCGTGCCAAAGCCCTGGAAGAGATCAACAAGACCCGCTGGGTTCCGCATTGGGGCCGCGAACGCATTTACAGCATGGTTGAAAATCGCCCGGACTGGTGTGTGTCGCGGCAACGCGCCTGGGGGGTTCCCATCACTGTGTTCACCTGCAAGCAATGTGACCAGCATGTAACGTCGCCCGTGGTGCTGTCGCATATCGTGAGCCTGGTGGAACAGCACGGCGCGGATTTCTGGTTTGAAAAGGATGTGCAAGAATTGTTGCCTGACGGTTACACGTGTTCCTGCGGCAGTGCGGAATTCATCAAGGAGACGGACATCCTCGATGTCTGGTTCGACTCGGGGGTCAGCCACGCCGCGGTCCTGGAAGGTGACCCCAACCAGCATTGGCCCGCTGACCTGTATCTCGAAGGCAGTGACCAGCACCGGGGATGGTTCCACAGTTCGCTTCTGGAATCGGTCGGCACCCGGTCCGCCGCGCCTTACAAAACCGTGCTGACCCACGGTTATGTCGTGGACGGCAAGGGGAAGAAGATGTCGAAATCCGCTGGCAACGTCATTGCACCGCAGAAAATTATCGATCAATACGGTGCGGAAATCCTGCGGCTGTGGGTGGCTTCGGAAAACTACCGGGAAGACATCCGCATTTCGCATGAAATTTTAAAGCGCCTCACCGAGGCCTATCGTAAAATCCGCAACACGTTCCGCTTCCTGCTGGGCAACCTGAGCGACTTTGATCCCCCCTCGGATGCGGTTCCAATCGGCGAACTGGAAGAGATCGACCATTACATTCTCTACCGCTTTCGCACCGTGACCGAAAAAATACTGAAGGCGTTCGAGGATTTTGAATTCCACACCTTCTACCATTCGTTCTACAATTTTTGCGTGGTGGATTTGAGCGCCTTTTATCTGGATATCATCAAGGACCGTTTGTACACCTATCCCAAGAACTCGAAGGGCCGCCGGTCGGGACAAACCGCCCTGTACGAGTTGTTGAAAGGGATGGCGCAGTTGATGGCCCCGATACTCAGCTTCACCTCGGAGGAAGTGTGGTCCTACATACCCGCCCGGGGGGATGAAGCGGCGAGCGTGCATTTGAGTGCGTTCCCGGATCTGTCCCGGGTTTCCTTCCCGGACAATCTCGTGGACAAATGGGAGAAGATCAGCCAGCTGAAAGGGGAGGTCAGCAAGGCGCTTGAGTTAAAGCGGCGGGAAAAGGTGATCGGCCATTCGCTGGATGCCCGGGTCCAGCTGGAACTTCCAAAAATTATGAAAGCGGCTTTGGGGCAGGAACAGGATCAGTTGAAATACGTTTTTATCGTGTCCGGGGTGGAAATCCTCCCATCGTTGCAGGATGAAGCGGATGTGTATGCCAGCGAAACCGTGAAGGGACTTAAAATCGCGGTTCACCCGGCACCCGGAAAGAAATGCGAGCGCTGCTGGAATTATTTCGTGGAAGAGCCGGCGCCGGAACATCCCAGTGTCTGCCTCCGTTGCGTCACTAATCTTGAATCGGCAAAGGCCTGAGGTTTTGAGCAACCGGTATCTTTACCTATTCCTGGCTTCCAACGTGTTGATCATTCTGGATCAATATACCAAGCTGCTGGTTTCCACCCATATTCCGCAGGGCCATTTTAAAATGGTGATCGACGGTTTTTTTGCCATCACCCATATCCGCAATCCGGGAGTGGCGTTCGGTTTGTTTGCGGAGGGACCGTCCCAATTCAAGACTCTTTTGTTTGTCGGATTTTCTCTCATCGCCATTATCGCGATTCTGATCTTCTTTCATCAGACGCCCCGGGAACGGAAAATGGTGCAGGTCGCGTTGATTCTTATTTTCAGCGGGGCGATCGGCAACCTGATCGACCGTATCCTGTATCATGAAGTCATCGATTTTATCGATCTCTTTGTGGGCCGTTACCATTGGCCGGCGTTCAATATCGCCGATTCCTGTATCACGGTGGGAGTGGTCCTGATGTTCACGGACCTGATCCGGTCCGGAAAGGTTCCTCAAATCAATAGTTCGTCGGACACGCCCGAGAGCACTTGAATGTTCATGGAAGTCATTTAGCGGGGCTCAGCCATGTATCCCATCCTCATCGAATTCGGTTTTTTAAACCTCAAGATTTTCACCTACGGCCTGATGGTGGCCTCGGGCTTTTTTTCCGGTATCCTGCTGGCCGCCCACTGGGCGAAACAGGATGGACTGGACCAGCAGAGAATCCTGGACCTGTGTTTTTATATCGCCCTCGCCGCCCTGGTGGGAGGCCGCGCCCTTTATATTATCGTCGAGTACCGTTACTTTCTGTCGAATCCCATCGAAGTCCTCAAATTCTGGAAAGGCGGACTGGTCTTTTACGGCGGGCTGATCGGCGCGGTGTCGGTGTCCTGGTACTACATGGTCAAACACAAACTGCCCATCTGGCAGGTGGCCGATGTGCTCGCGCCCTGTCTGGCCCTGGGGCAGGCGGTTGGACGTTGGGGGTGTTTTTTCGCGGGTTGTTGTTATGGAGTTCGAACTGATGCGGCGTGGGCGATCACGTTTACCGATCCCAAATCGCTTGCCCCTCTCAACGTGGCCCTGCATCCCACCCAGATTTGTCTTTCCCTCAATGCGCTGATTATTTTTGGAGTCCTGGTCTGGTTGCGCAAACGCAAATCGTTTAACGGGCAGGTATTCTGGGTATACGGTATTTTATATTCTATAGGCCGGTTCATCATAGAGTTTTACCGGGGGGACGACCGCGGTTATGCGGTGCCGGACATGCTGTCCACGTCCCAGTTTATCGGGATTTTCGTTCTGATCTTTTCGATTTTCATGTTGGCCCGGCTCCGTAACCAAAAACCCGCCTGAGCATTTCCTCAACTCTTCGTTTCGGGAATCATGTCATGCAACACAAACTGCATTGGCAGATTCTGATGGCGCTGGCGTGGTTGTTTCAGCTGCTGGCTGGCGAGTCGTCCCGCATCGTCGAACCGTTGAGCGTTATCTTCATCCGGCTTTAGAAGATGATCCTTATTCCGCTGGTGGTCCTGACCGCCCTGTTGGCATCCATCGGGCGCCCCGGATTTTGATCACCAACCCGCCGCCCATATGTTTCACCCGTTAGGCCTCGGAACGGTTGCTGGTGACAAAAGGGTCGGGTTTCCGTCTCTTGAAGATGAGTTTGGTTTTAGCCCCCCATTCCCTTAAAAAGAAAATGTTCACAACTGGAAAAAACCTGAGCGAAAAATGTCTTTAAAATCCTTTGACTTTAGGGGATATTGTAGTATTGTAAACACCCACTCGTAAAAAAGCTTCTTTTTCACCGCCAGGTTGTTCCGCGTCAATCATTTTTGCCACGGATCAAAAGGCATTAATGTTTGCCAGAGGCCTCCCCCCGACCTCGATTAAGTTTCTTTTTTTAATTAAAAAAAATGCGAGTCGGATTACAAAATGGAAAACTATTACACCAGGGAAAACCGTATTACCACTGCATGTTTACTGGCTGCCGGTACAGGTAGCCGTCTACATCCCTATACGGATTCTGTTCCCAAATGCCTCACAGAAGTCAATGGCCAACCTATTCTTCAATTATTAGTTGACGGCCTTCTCGACAACGGATTTAAACGGCTGGTTGTAGTGGTGGGGCATTTAGAACATTGCATCCGAAGTTTCCTGAGCAAAAATGGGGGTGGGCTGACTATAGAATATGTAACGAACCCGCTATTTCAAACAACCAACAATATCTATTCCTTGTGGCTGGCTGAGGAAAAAATTCAGGAATCTTCTCTTCTAATTGAAAGTGATCTTATTTTCGATCACTCTCTGCTGGAAGATTTTCTCTATCCCGACAAAATCGCTATTTCACCAGTACAACCCTGGATGAGCGGGACCCTCGTATCCATGAACAATCAGAATAGAGTTTCAGCTTTTAACATGGGCGTTAACGTATACAACGGATCTATGCGTAAAAGCATGTTCAAGACTGTTAATATTTACAGTTTGTCATGGCTTTCATGGCAAAAAGTCTTCAAACGATTAGAAGTTTATATCTCCAACGGTCAAGTGAACGAGTATTACGAGACGGTCTTCAAAGAAATGGTTGCCAATGGCAGCCTTTCCCTTGAAGGAGTATTCTTTGATCCTCAGCTCTGGTACGAAATCGATACCGCCGAGGATCTGAAAAATGCCGAACGTATCTTGGATCAAATCGAGGCTTTTAACGAGACCCTTTAGGCCGGACGCATGGACTGCATGCGTATTGCTTCTGGAACATCCCTCCCAAAAAGTTTCGACCCACTGTTAAACCCATAAACCACGGATATATGTCGACACCATTGGACTATACGATCGTTAACAGCTATTGGGAGAAAGCGGAATCATCTATTCTCGGACCCTATGTGATGGATGGATTTGGTTTTCCCGCCAGTGCAGGACACTTTCGCTTTCGCGGCGAGTCCAGAATCGTACAAAAGCTGGTCCGCCAAGCCCATGTTGATCGCGCCAGCAACGTGCTGGACCTGGGAAGCGGTGTCGGGCATTGGGCAGAATACTTCGCACAGAAATTTGATAAGATCGTTGCCGTTGAAACCAGTACGTCGTTATATAAGACCCTGGTACAACGTTGCTCTGCGTATGACAATATCACTCCCATCCTTGGCGACGTATTGTCCTTTGAGCCAGAGGATCATTTTTCGCTGATCTTTCTCGGTGGGCTGCTGATGTATCTAAACGAAGGCGATGTCATCGCATTGTTGCAGAAATTGAAATCATTTCTTAATCCGGGAGGTTTTATCCTGTGCCGCGAAAGCACTGTGCGAAATGGGACGGTGACACTGGAAGGCGACTACCAAGCCGTATACCGTTCCGTCCCGACTTATCACAGCCTATTCAAAACATGCGGTCTTTCTGTGACCCAAACATGCTTGAATAAACCTTATGTGCTCATGCAAATGGGGTGCGAAGCCATCCAGGTATGGAAGGAGAATGTGCCTGAAAATTTTCAGTGCCTTCCCTTCATCGGGCGTATGGTTTACTGGGGGTTGCGCTTGGGAAATCCATGGATAACCCACCTTCCTTCGACAATGGGGATGGCCTTCCCTGAACTGACCAACCATTTTTTTCTGGTTGAGCCCAGCCGCGAAACGTCTCCCAACCCATGAAACTTTCGTTGGTTCGAAAGTTCATTTACAAAAACCTCCCTAATATTGTTTCCCTTCTTGGCGTCCTTCCGCTCTCCATTTTATTTTTAGACAATGGTTTTCAATATCTGGTTCCGCTGATCATCTATAACAACATCATGGATGATCTCGACGGCATTCTTGCCGCAAAGCTGAATCTTAAGAGCCAATTTGGAGGCACGTTGGACAATGTTTGTGACGCCGTCGCGCATATAATTTTTGTTATGACCCTCGGCTTTCACTACGGGATTATTTGCAGTATGGCCGGCCTTGTGGCAGTAACCGCGATTTTAATTCGTGTTACCTCCCGGATAACTTTTCCCGCAAAAATCAGTACGGGTTCACCCACCAATGAACTGATGCGTCATATGCTTTTAATACTCTTGACAGCCAACTATATTGGATTCAACCCAGTGCCAGCCCTGATCGCCGTGTTACTTCTCAATACCGTTTCTATGCTCTTGCCCTACCCCATGCACTATATGGTAAGGGCTTTAACGAAAGCGGCTCCCGCGGTCGGGTTGGTTAATATCTCGTTGATTGTCGCTTGGTTAGTTCCATTGACAGCCCCCGTCATCACCTTTTGCTTCTTCGCCTCATACCTGTATTCATTTATTGCAGGGAGAGTGTGGAGGACCAGTACTTAAACGAGGGGTATCCCGGAGAGACTGTCGGTTTCCATCGACTCCGCGCATTGGGGGCAAGGCGCGTTAAATAAAATTCAAATTGGACAGGGCGATATAGAGATAGATGGCGCAGGCGACGGTCAACGCGGGGCCGCCCCAGATTTTGATCAACGACCAAGTACTCATATTCTGGACCAGTTCCCCTTCCGAGCAGTTGCTGATAATAAAAGGGTGGGATTTAAATTTCTTAAAGATTAATTTGGTTTTGGGGATCAACTCCTCAAGCTTTTTTTGGGAATATTTATCGGCCAGCCGCTGCGCCAGAATCTGGGCGCCCCGCTCCAGTTCGTTGAAATCCAGTTTGCCGTCGCGGTTGGCATCGAACCGGGCCGCTAGCTTTTCATTTTTTTGAATGTCTTTTTTGGCCTGCAGGAAATATTTCATTTTGGGTTTTTTGATTTTCTGTAAGCGCAGGCCGGATTCCGCGTGGCCCAGAACATACACCTCTTCATTGGGCCTGAAGCACCACTCCAGAAGCCGGTATTTGGAAGCGTAAAACCAGGACGTTTTTTTGATCTTGAATTTTTTCAGCTTAGTCTGGTTTGCCGTCAGAGTCTTTCTTAAAAGATCAGGCATCTCGTCGAAGTTATTGGAATTGACATAGAAGTTTTGGGTTTTCCCATCCCGGTTGATGCGTGCACCGTCGACCAGCACCAGGGCGGTGGCCCCGCTCTGATCGTCCACATAAAACCCTTCATGCGAGAAAAATTGATCGATGGTATGCCAGTAGGTGCTGTTTTTACGCCGCATCTCCTTTTGGATTTCGATGTGGTAAATGGCGCACTGTTGGCCGGAGATGGGGGCGGTGACCATTTTATCTTGTTCCACCAGGATGTTCCCCTTGATCTCGACATTCGTGCCCACGGCGCCGGTGTTGATTTTCGAGGTGGGAATATCCTGAATAGTGCGTTTCGTTTTGAGTTCCTTGAACCCCTTGATGAACCAGACGACCCCTACCACCGCGCCGATCGCGGCCCCCATGATTAAATCGCCTTCATTGTTGGAGGATGTGGGCATGATGGAGCTTAGAGACCCAGAATGTAATTCGTGTGGGTGGGTATTAACATGATTCTATTAAAAATGCTTTTGGGGATTGACTCCATAGCGGCTCAGGTGAACTTGGGCAACTTGATATTGATTTTGACGTCCTGCCGCTCTTTTTCGCTGACCTTGAACATGACCTCGTCCTGATAATTAAGCATGCCGGCGACAAACACGTCCGGGATCTGTTTGATGCGGATGTTGTAGTTGTTGACGCTGTCGTTGTAGAATTCCCGCCGGTCCCGCCAGGGTTTCTTCCAGATGGGAGATGCGGCCTTGGAGTTGCATGAAATTCTTGTTGGTCTTCAGGTCCGGGTAATTTTCCGCCAGGGCGAAGATTCCCTGCAAGGCGGCGGTGATTTCATTGCTTGCCTCAGATTTTTTGGCGACGCCGCTCGCCTTGAAATATTTTTCGCGGGCCTTCATGAGCCGGTCCAGAACACCGTGTTCGAATTCCGCGTAGCTCTCGCACACGGAAATCAGTTTGGGAAGTTCATCGTGGCGTTGTTTGAGGATGACGTCGATGTTCGACCAGGATTTTTTGATGTTTTCCTTCAGGGAGATCAGGCCGTTGTAGATCATAATAAAATAACCGACGATCGCCAGTATTCCGAAGAGAAACAGTCCTAAAAAAATTATGGTTCCGGTACTCATCAATCGATCCTTCCGTCAATGGGGCAATAGGGCCCGAATCCTGCCTTGATTTGTTGGGGGAATTGGTAACTCGCTATATTCAAAGCTTAAGGGAAACACTGGCATTTATCAAATAAAATAGAAATACCCGATTTGAGGAATGTCCTCCGGGCAAAGAGTTCGATAGAAGCAGGGGGCTGGGGACGTTGGAAGTTTTTAGTTGAATGGGAGAAGGTTTTTGGAGTTCTTATTTAAAATTCGAAATCATCTTCATCGAGGATACTCTCCGCCAGTCCGTCTTCAATAATGGCGTCCGCCAAATTTCCGTAGCCGCCTTCGTCGTAATTGTCCACGTTTTCGCTGTCGAAGTCGTCAAAATAAACCGAATGCTCCTTTTCACACCATTCGCGGATAGAATTGCTGAATCTCAGGGTTTTCTGTACCGCTTCAAGTTTGTCCATAATTCTTAAATCCCGTATTAAAACCCATTAAACCCGTGGGGGCTTGCCGGACGCCGACCCTGCCCGGTTAAATTTTATCGTGGGAATATTTGAAAACGACTTTATAATATGAAAAAGCCTTTTTAGCGAGAAGTAAATACTAAAAAGGGGAGGGAGTAATTTAAAGGAAAAAAATATGGCAATCAAGATTAATGATCTCGTGGGCTCCTGGGCCGCCTCTCCACCTATTTTGTACTATCAACTTCGTGAAAAACTGGACGATCCCAATAGTTCCTTTGAAGATTTAGCGGACATTGTGAAGACCGACCCGGCGTTGAGCGCGCGGCTTCTTAAAATTGTCAACAGCGCTTTTTACGGGTTTTCTGAAAAAGTGGACACGCTGACACACGCCCTGAACGTTATCGGAACCGACCAGTTGACCGATCTGGCCCTGGCCGCCATTGTGACCAGCAAATTCCAGGGGATTCCCCGCGACTTGATAAATATGGAAATGTTCTGGATGCATAGCATCGGGTGCGGCATCGCCTCCCGAAAAATAGCCGAGAGCATGCCGGGCGTGGAATCTGAAAAGATGTATCTGGCCGGGATGCTGCATGACATCGGGAGTCTGATTATCTACAAGGAATCCCCCGAGGATGCCAAAAAAATACTCATGCGTTGCAAAGAAAGCGGAGAAAATCTCTTTAAAGTCGAAAAAGAGATCCTGGAGTACGATCATGCGGAAGTCGGGGGGTTGCTGCTAAACGAATGGAAGCTTCCCCAGCGGCTGGTGGAGGTGGTAAAATATCACCATGCACCCAACGAAGCCAATGATTATCTCGAGGAAGCCTGCATCGTGGCTTGGGCGGATGCATTGGTCTA
Source organism: Nitrospinota bacterium (assembly GCA_027298165.1). Lineage (GTDB taxonomy): Bacteria > Nitrospinota > Nitrospinia > Nitrospinales > Nitrospinaceae > SZUA-226. Next base: position 6,330 of record JAPUGN010000018.1, on the reverse strand, counting down.
TGAAATGAAAATCGGTAACAGTGGGGAACCCGGTGTGCCGGTGCTGGACCCGAGAGTTTCCGAGGTGGTGCCGGTGTCGGACAAGGAACTCGACGCCTTGAAAGAGGAAATTGCCGAACAGATCGACGGCACGGTCCGAATGTTTTTTTAAATTCGCCTTTAAACCGCCATGCAAAAATCGAAACCCAAATTCTGTGTCGGGCAATTGATCCATCACAAAAAGTTCAATTACCACGGGGTGGTCCTGGGAGTCGACCCGGAATTCAACAACACCGATGAGTGGTATGAAACCATGGCCCGCAGCCAGCCTCCCAAAGATCAACCCTGGTACCATGTCAAGGTGCATGGCCAGGAAAGCGTGCGTTACGTCGCCGAAAGGCATCTGGAACTCGACCCTTCTTTATTGAATTAACCCCCAGCCTTCTTTAAACGGTCATCATGCCGACAGAACCAACCCTCACCCAATGGACCGCCGCTTTGGTCCTGCTGGCGGTTTTTGCCTGGGTGTTGCTGGGATTGGTTTGGGACCTCATTCCCACTCCCTGGATTCACGCCGACAAACCTCACAAACAAGTGATGGGTTATATTTTGTTGGGGGTCACCGGACTGTTGTGTTATTCCCTTTCTTCCGAGGTTCTGTGGTGGGTCTGGCAGGGGCTCCGCCATATCCTGGGCCTGGACCTGGAAGGGCTCTGATCCACGCCTCTTCCGAACTCCCTGAGCCTTCCTTCAGGCAGTCACTTTCTTATTGATTTTTAAGGGGTTATGATACATACTCGAGCTCGGGTCGCCAATCCCGCCGGGCGGCGTTTCTCTGATTATCCGCATAATGCCGGGAGAGGATCTTTCATACGAAGGGTCTTGTCAACACTACCCCGTTTATATCGTTTAATAAATACCCACCTCCTCAGAAAAGACATCCATGAAACAGGCACACGATCAAGGCCTCCTCCCCGACCTCCTGCAATCGGTAGAACATATTGAACACGAGAATCAATGGTATTCTTCTGTTTTTGAAATGTTGAAATCTCCAGAACTGTTCCAATCGGCCGCTGATTTCCAAATTTCGTTAAAGCATTTATTTGAATTCACCCACCGATATTTGGATCGCATTCTTCATTTTCGCAATGCAGCGTTCTACCTGGCCGAAGAAAAAACAAACACGCACTATCTGAAATACTGGAAGCCGGTTTCGCGGGAAGCCCTGTTCCGCCGGCAAATTGCGTCATTGGTCCAGAAGAGCGCCGGGAAATGGTCCCGGAAGGGGGACCGGACCCGCATTTGTCACGATGATCCTTCTGGATTCTCATTGATCTTGCAAGCCATTGCCACTCCCAAACATCATTTTGGCGTGTTCGCGGGGATGTATGCAACGGATCCCCTTTCTGAATCGTCCCACGAAAAATTAAACCAGGTATCTGCTGTTTTGCAGAACCTGGCCCATGTGTTGGAGGGCATTACTGCCAGGAATTGGCTGTTCCGTTCCCATGAAGCGGGGTCCGAGTCGTCTTCCTCGCCCTTGATCGGGGTTCCCAGCCAGGAGGTCTCCGAGGCTATCGGCCATGCCGTTCCGTCCCAGGAGGGTCCGCGAGTGGTTCCCCCAAAGCCGCTGCATGATTTACTGACCCATTTGCCCAACCGCGCTCTGGTGGAAGACCGGTTGAATATGGCTCTGGCGCATGCCCGCTACAGCCGGGAGAAGGTGGCCGTTCTGATTTTGGATGTGGACAATTTTAAGCGGTTGAATGACTTCATGGGAATCCGCACCGGGGATATGTTGCTCAAAAACCTGTCCCGGCGTATCCGGAAATGTTTGAGAGAGGAAGACACTCTGGGCCGTCTGGGGGGCGATGAATTTATCCTGCTTCTGCCCGACATTCACCTGATTCAAGATATCGAGTACCGGGTTCAGAAGATTCTCAAAGGCACCCGCGGCGCCTTTTCAATCGAAGACAAGGAAATTTACGCCAGTTGTAGCGTGGGGATCGCGGTGTATCCCGATGACGGGGAAAACTCAGCGGAATTGGTCCAAAAAGCCAAGGCCGCCATGTGCCAGGCCAAGGAAGAGGGCAAGGACCGGTCCCGGTTCTTCAAACCCTTTATGCTTTCCAAGGCCTATCAGCAGATGAGTATGGAAAATGCCCTTCGGAAAGCTATTGAACGCGAGGAATTTCGGTTGTATTTCCAACCGAAGATGTGTATTAAATCCGGCCGAATCCAGGGGATGGAGGCACTTTTGCGGTGGGACCATCCTGAACGCGGAATGATTTCTCCAGCAGACTTCATACCGGTGGCGGAGGAAACCGGGTTGATTCTACCGGTCGGCGAATGGGTGCTCCTGGAGGCCTGTCGGCAGATCAAAAAGTGGAAGCGCGCCGGTTTTCCCCCGATTCGTATCGCCGTGAACCTTTCCGGCTATCAAGTCAATCAAGATCAATGGATTCCCCAGGTCCGCAATATTCTGGAACGAACGGGTGTTGACCCTTGTTCCCTGGAAATGGAAATCACAGAAACAGTTTTGATGGACCATTCGGAGGTGGCTTTGTCCAATTTGCGGCAATTGGATGAAATGGGGATCCGGATTTCAATCGATGATTTCGGAACCGGCTACTCTTCGCTTTCCTATTTAAACCGGTTTCCGATTCATGCATTGAAAATAGACCAGTCCTTCATTCGCGGCATTGGCGACCGCGACAATAATACCGACGCGGTGATCACCAAGGCGATCGTTTCTCTGGCGCAGGCGTTGAATTTAAAAACCGTGGCGGAAGGGGTGGAGCGGCTGCAGGAGAAGGAATATCTGGGGTCCATCGGGTGTGATGATATGCAGGGATACCTGTTCAGCAAACCCCTGCCGGTGGAGCAAATCAATTACATGTTTACCCGCAAACTGAAAAACCCGGTGCGCAACTATTGGGTGCCCGATGGAAAACCGCAAAGAGCTTGAAACAAGAAAAACGGTTGAAGGAGCCATCTCCTTCAACCGTGTGGAATCTTTCGAGTGAATCGATATTACAGATCGGCGTTCTTTCGTTCCGGGTTTCTGAACAAAGAGGTTTCGTTGGTGAGCTCCTCCAATGCCGGAAAATCCTGATCCGCATGAATCTTTACGGCTTTCTCCAGCAGTTCTTCTTCGGTTTCTTTCTTGTCTACATCCGGGATACAACAGTCTACCGGGCACACTTCCTGACAGGCTTCTTCTCCGTGAAATCCGACACATTCCGTACAGAGATCAGCGTCGATCCAATAGATATCGACTCCGCCCTTGGTTCCATCGTCGATGGCTTCATTCGGGCACTCCGGTTCACAAACACCACAGTTAATACATTCTTCAGTGATAATTGTTGCCATGTGCTCTTTCCTTCTTTGAGAGTTGAACTAAAATAATTTTGGACTATTTATTTATATATGTGTATGAGTAAAGAATATTTGTTTTATGTTTGAGGGCGATATCATAGCAAAACGATTTTTGAAATGGCAATAAAAATCCGACCGACATAGCCCCTTTAAAATAAACCGCCAGCGACTCCGTTTCAAGGATAAATTTCAGTGGATTCAAATCGGGCCAGAGTACTCTTTCCCCCAACCCCAAAGGTGAGCCTTTCCAAAAGTGTCAAAAAGGCCGGAAATACATTTAACTAGTTGATTTATTTGGTAGCGGGGACAGGATTTGAACCTGCGACCTTTGGGTTATGAGCCCAACGAGCTACCGGACTGCTCCACCCCGCATCGATGTTTGTTCGGCGTAAAATCCGTGTCAGGAAAAGGTATTATACAGATTCTAAAGGATTGTCAAGGTCTAATCCCGATCTTTCCCGCCGCAGGGAACCGAACTGGGTACGATTTGATATCATGAGGACACCCATGACCACCAAACGCCTCCTTATTATATTGCCTGTGATCCTGATCGGGATATTGATCCAGTCCTTTTTCTGGGTGCCGACTTATGACAAACAGGCCACCGGCAATCCGGAACGGTTGATCAAGTTTATCGAAAGTTCCAGCGGAGACGCCCGGCTGTTGAACCCGGCGTTGCACGCCGACACCGCCAGCGGCGACATTGTGAATTTAGTTTTCGACGGACTGCTCGACCTGGACGACCAGCTGAATTTAAGGCCGCGCCTCGCCGAAAGCTGGACTCAGTATGAAGAAGCTTATCTGACTCTGGTTCCGATTGGGCCAACCGCCGGCAAACTTCCCGCACGTCCCCAAGACTGGATTCCATTTATTCAAAATGAAATGAAAGCCCCGCCTCAATGGCGTGAAAATATCCGGTCAATAGAAGTGGTGCCCGCGCGCAACACCCAGGGAAGCCTTCAGGTGCCGGTCTTGGATAAAGAAGGTCGACGCGTCAAAGAAAGCAACCGTCCCAAAATGCAGACCCTGGAGTATATCGTGCGCCGACCGCCACGCATCAAATTCACACTTCATAAAGTGGACCAGCATTTTTTCGATCCATTGATGGCACTCCTGGGAGACGATTATGTGGATCGGTTTCCCTATCGCCGGTTCGTATCGCCCGCCCGCCCGGAGCAGGGTAAACACCTGGCCCCACACTATAAGCAAATTCTGCCGGTGCTGGAGCACAATCCGATTCTCGTTTTCAAACTCAAAAAAGGTGTGGGGTTTCATGACGGCCATGAGTTCGACTCCGGCGATGTGGTGTTCACCTACCGTTCCATCATGAATCCCCGCAACGCTTCGCCACGGACTTCAGATTTCGAGCCGGTGAAATCGGTGGAGGTCCAGGGAAAATACCAAATCAAATTCGTCTATAAGCGGCTGTTTTCACCCGCCATTAACGCCTGGTCGATGGGAATCCTCCCGGAGCATTTGCTGAATGAGCAGGCTTTGCAACTGGAAGCGCGGGACAAAAATCTCAATGAAGAACAAATTGATAAGTTTAATATGCGCGACAGCGATTTCAACCGCAACCCAGTTGGCACCGGGCCGTTTATTTTTAAGGAATGGAAAAGTGATCAGTTTGTCCGGCTGGCCCGGAATGAGGATTACTGGGAAGGTCCGGCCGAATACCACGAGTTTGTCATGCGGATCATTAGCGATCCTTTAACCCAGGAGATGGAATTTTATTCCGGGGCGGCGGACAATTACGGGGTGCTTCCCCACCAGGTGGCCCGTCTCAAGACCGATCCGAAATACCAGAGTTTTTCCACCGTAGGACTGTTTTATTCCTACATCGGGTACAACCTGCGTAAGCCCCTGTTTCAATCACCGGAGGTGCGCAAGGCTTTGGGCATGGCGATCGACGTTGATAAAATCATCCAATACGTGCTTTACAACGAAGGCGAGCGTGTTACTGGTCCTTATCCTAAAATCACCGACTGGTATGATCCCGACGTGCCGCCGATTCCCTACGATCCCGAGGGCGCGCTGCACATCTTGAACCAACTGGGCTGGAATAGGAATAAGGACGGCATTCTGGAGAAGGACGGCAAGCTGTTCGAGTTCAATCTCATCACCAATGCAGGCAACCCCATTCGCAAAAGCATTCTGTCCATCGTCCAGAACAATTGGCGCAAGATCGGCATCCGATGCAACACCCAGGTGTTTGAATGGGCGGTGTTCCTCAAGGACTTTGTCAACTCGCTCAAATTCGACGCGCTGGTCCTGGGTTGGAGTATGGGAACCGATCCCGACCTGTATCAGTTGTGGCATTCCAGCCAGACCGGGCCCAAGCAATTGAATTTTGTCGGTTACGAAAATTCTGAGGCGGACCGTCTGATCGTATCCATTCGCCAAGAATATGACAAGGACAAACAGATTCGGATGACCCGGCAACTCCATCGCCTGATCGCCCGGGACCAACCCTACACCTTTCTCTATGTAAGGAAAGCGACCCGCCTGCTCGATAAAAAAATCGTGATCGTCGAGCGTCAGCCGGACGGTTCAGAAAAGTACGTGAAAATTTATCCGGTGAAAGGTGGGGAGATTCGGTACTACTTTAACAAGTGGCGTAAATTGAATAGGGAACCCCAATTTTCCCCCGGTTAAAGGCAGGGATTTTTTCCCTTGTAACACTTGTCCTGAGCTCTTCGGCAGGCTCAGGACAGGCTCTGTCTAAGGGGGGTGCCGGGGCGATTCCTCCGTGTGCCTTTTAATGAATGGGCTTGGTTACTTTAAAATCCGGCGTCTCAAGAAGATGTCGACCGTTGCCTCGGCGTTGCACACCACGGCGATATCGTTCATCCCGTCACTGTTGAAATCGCCGGTGGTCAATGAGAGAGGGGTGCCGCCCGTCACATAATCGCGCACCGGGAAATGAAAACTTCCGTTGGCATTGCGTGTGATCAGCGAAAACGAACTGCTCCG
>JAPUGN010000179.1 GCA_027298165.1 Nitrospinota bacterium | reverse complement strand
GCGATGACCGTTTTCGGCTGATCCACCGGGTCCCCCAGCCACCGGTCCGAATAAAACAGAATCGAGTTTCGCGGATTCCACAGCGGCAGTTTGTAATTGCCCAGAAAAACTTTTTCCGGCGTGTTGAGGAAAATGGAGGGAGCCAGCAGGCGCACCTCCCAGCTGTTGCGCCGGAGGCTGGCGGCCTGTTTCATTTCGATGGGGGTGACGTTGATGACCAACACCGTCAGGATCACCACCCCAATCAACCAGGGCATGATTTTATCTTTCCAATCCGCAAGCAACCAGCCGCTGAGGGTTTTCGACACGATAATAGCCAGCGCCGGAAAAACCGGCAACGCATAACGAAAGTACTGGGCATTGCTAAAGCTCAACACCACCAGAATGATCAGCACCCAAAGCACCACCAGCAGGTAACGATCGTTTTTTTCCCCGAACCCCCGTTTACCGAACTGCCAGCACCCCGCCAGAGCAAAGGGGAACCACGGCCAGTAGTTTCCGAAAAATCCCTTCAGGTAGCCCAGAAAATAAAACGGCCCGGCATTGGGCGTGGCGGGGTCGCCGTAAAAAAACCGTTCCCAGATGACCCAGCCGAAATGCTGGCGCACAAACACGTCGCCGTACTCCATCCAGTTCATGATATGCCAGGTGCTTCCCAGTCCCAGAGCAATCACCACGCCGCCGACAAAGTTGGGATTAGCGATCGTTTTCCAATTGCGTGAAAATGCCAGCACCGCCACGGCGATCAACAACGGAAACAACCCCAGCACGCTTTTGGTGAGGATGGCCCCGACGGTACTCAATCCAAACGCCAGATACCAGCGCGGATTCTCTTTCGCCTGGAAGAAACAATACAGCGCCAGCGTGACGAAAAAAGTCAGGGCGATATCGGTCATACCGCGGCGCGAATAGTCGAGGAAGTAACCCGGGAAGATCAGCACGATGCCCGCAAAAAACGCCGCCCAGCGGTCATTGAACAGTTTTTCCGAAAGCCGGTAGGTGAGGTACACCGCCCCCGTTCCAAACAAGGCGGTCACCAGCACGGTGGAATAGCCGGAAACGCCGAACACCTTGAACGACACCGCGGTCAGCCACAATGGCAGGGGGGGTTTATCGAAATCGGGTTGCCCGTTAAACGTGTTGAGCCAGAAACTTCCGCCGATCAACAGCTCCTTCGCTTTCTGAGCGTAAAAGCTGTCGTCAAAGTTCAACAGGCCGATTTCCGTCTGCCGCCCCAGAAAAATCAAAAGCGCGGAGTACAGCAGAAAAATAATCTGGAACGTCCTGTGATTCAATACCGAGACCGCATTCATCATTCGACGGAAATTCCTGCGAGACGGGTTCAATGCCTTCAAACTATTCGGGATAACGCATCATAGCCAACGGGAACGCCATCTGGCAAACTTTAAATCCAGGGTCTCTTCCGGTTCCGCCAGCGGCCCTAGAAACGGGGCGGTCAGCCGGAGATAATGTTTCATGAAACGGGAGCTGGGGAGGCGCCATTTCCGGGCGAACTGTTTTCTGCCGTTGTTGCGGGTGACGATTCTGCCGGTGCTCACCGCCTGGAAATGAAAGATGCGGCTTTGGGCGATCCCCTTGAAATAGCGGACCCCCGCCTGCCACAGCTTCATGGAAAAGTCCGGATCGGAATACCATCCCGGGCTGAACTCGACACTGTAGCCGCCCACCAGATCCCAGATGCGTTTGTGCAGCAGAACGCCGGCACCGCCGGCACCTTGCCAGTCCGAGCGAGGCAGTTCCGCATATCGCTCCAGAAACTCCTCTTCCTTAAAATTGTCCGGGTGGTCGCCAAAATCGCCGCAGACGGTGACATTGGGATTGCTGCCGCCCCTGGGTTCGATCAACGCGCAGCCCAGCAAGAAATAAATGTGGTCCAGCCGATCGATCTCCTGCCACAAATAAAAATCCCAATCCGGCGCGACGTACATATCGTCATTGATGTAAACGAGGTAGTCGGTATTGGCGAGCGAGGCGGCGGCGTTCATGGCAAAACAGATGCCCGCGTTTTCATCCGAATACGAATGGCTCAGCCCCTGCTGCTCCGCCCAGGCACGGGTACCGTCCGCTCCTTCGTTGACGTGCAGAACGATCTGGTGGGGAAACCGCGAATTTTTTCGGATGCTGTCGATGCAGGTTTGCAGGTATTTCAAATTATTCCAGGTGGGAATGAGCAGGGAGAACCGGGCGTCCGGCGGGCAATCGAAAGGTTGGTATCCTATTTTTGGCATGGACGGCACGGGCGGGAGATTCACGGCCACATCATAGGGCAGACCGCTTCAGAGTTAAAGATATCCATTCAGGCGGGAACGCTGCTCCTCGGTGGTCCCCGGCAGGTAAAGAAAGCCGAAGGTTTCCAGACGCCAGACCAACATGTCCAGACCTTTGAGCATTCCCCACCAGTAAAACGGAAGGCACAGAAAGTTTTTACGGTTGATATCGTTACGGCAGAATAGGATATCAAGCACCTGTTTGCGCGATCGGCGGAACAACGGCGCGTTACCGCGCTCCCGGACAATCCGGATCAATCTAAATATATTGAGTAAAGGTTCAATCATCTACAAATCCTTCAGGTTTTCGGTAAGGGGCAAATTCCCCCGACCGGCTAAACTTTACGCAGAGCTCCCTTATATTATATGATGGACGCTCGCGGGTAAAGAGAACAACCCGTTTTCCCAATAACCTGACCCGCCCTCAGGAAAGGCCGTCATGCAAATGAACGAGTGGGACCGACAAGCCCGTAACTCCATTGAAATAGGTTCGCCCCTCGTGCAACGGCACATGGACGTCATGAAAGAAATGGTCCGCATCGACAGCCGCAGTTTCAATGTCAATGAATTTGAAGGCGACCGCACCACGCCGACCGACATGAAGGAAATTCTGGCGGTGGCGGAAAAATATCTGCAGAGCATCGGGTTTCCTCATATTCGGATCAACCCACTGCCGCCCGGCCCGGAACGTTCCACTCCCATCCTGATGGCGGAAATCATCTCCGGCGCCGGCAAACCGACGCTCCTCATGTACGCGCACCTCGACAAACAACCGTACATGGACAACCAGCATTTCACCCAATGGGGCGGCCATCCGCCGACCGAACTGCGCTGGAACGCTGACGGCACCCGCGCTTACGGCCGCGGCGCGGCGGACGATCTGAGCGGCGTGGTGGCCATCGGCCTGGCGGTCGATGCGGTGTTACAGGCGATCGGGTTCGATGCGAACCACCCCGAGCCCAAACGGCTCGAACAATTGCCCTGCAACATCAAGGTCATCTTTGAGACCGAAGAAGAGTCCGGCTCGCACACCTTGATCCCACAGATTCTGCAGAACCGGGGATTTTTTGAAACGTCCGACTGCATCATCATCACCGACGTCACCAACCCGGACACTGGCATCCCCGGCCTGACCACCTCGCTTCGAGGCATCCTGGAGATGAACGCGCATCTCAAGACCGCGGGCACTTCCTCCGCCGTCGACGCACAAACCGCGCTGTATAAAGTGCTGGCCACCCTGATCCACGAGGACCATTCCCTGGCGGTGGCGAACATCGCACGGGCGGATTCACCTGTCACCGACGACGAACGGCGCGGTTATGAAAACATCCCGACCACTCTCGAGGCTTTGCGCGGACAGGCCGGGTTGCTGGACACCACCCGGCTCACCGTTCCAGACGGAAAGGTGGAGGTGATTGTTGCACAACTGCGCACCTCCTACGCCAACGTGCGGCCGGGCCACCGCATCGCGGGCGGTGTGGTCTTCGGCAGTGCCGGAGCCCGCCTGCAGGTTCACACCGAAGGGTTGACGGACCGCAACGGTTTGATCCAGTGGCTGGAAGAGACGTTTAAAAAGGAAAACCGCTTTGGGTTGAACATGCGGCTTAGGACATTGGACACGGACGAGACCACCCCGCTGACGGTGGAACTCATCATTCAGTCGGCGGACAAAGACCCGCATTCCGGCGTCACCGGCGGTCCCTTCCCGGTTCCCGAACTGCAACTGGCCACCCTGGTCGATCGGCTGATCGGGTGGGACGGCCGATTGATCCCCGCCGGATGGCAACAATTTTTCGAACCCGGCGGGGGCGTCCGGACCCTCTCCCTCAACGCTCTGCATGTGGAGCATGACGGATCGGCCCGGACTTTTGACGATCCCTCCGCACGGGCGCTGATCGAAATTCGTCTGGCACCGGGCCAGTGCGAAACCATCGCAGCGGGTCATTTAAAAAAATATTTGCTCCAGAACGTACCCGCCGAATTTTCCCTGGAACTGGCGGAAAATAAAGGTGGGTCGCCCTGGATGACTGGTATCGAGCATCCCGCTTTTTCCCTGATGCTGGAGTCGCTGAAAGCCGGTTACGGAAAGGACCCCTGTCTGTACGGGTGCGGCGGTTCCATTCCGTTCGTCGCCAAACTGATGGACGCCCTCGGGAACATTCCGCCGCTGTGCCTGGGAGCCTACGACCCCGATTGCCGAATGCACGAGCCGGGAGAAAGCCTGTCCATGGCCGACTTGCTGGGATGCGCCCGCTCTATCGTACATTTCATGCTGGCCTCGCCCCGGGCCTTTGAGACGGGTTGATATAGGGCCTCGAGGCAGACGCCAATATTAACCTTTTTTGGGGGTTTCGTATTGACCTGAATTCCTTTAAACTATTTAAATGCGGTAATTAGCCTACTGTAACCACAAGAAATTCAATTATGAATCAGATGACGACAGATACCAGTTACAGGAAAATCAATCTCGAGTTTCTGAATAACAGCGGAGACGATTCTTTCGATATTTTCTATAAAACCCGTAGTTATGGCACCATCAAGTACGTTCGTTTTGCCACCTCCAAGCCCGAGCATCACGAAAAAGTGTTGCGCCTTCTGGAATCGGGCGACCCGCTGGAGGATTTTTACATCCTGGAAGATGACCTGTTCAAGTACTACCGCCACGCCACCTCGACCCTGCGCAAGATCGTGGCGAATCCCAACGTATCCTTCGAGCAAAAAGCCCGTAAAGTGTATGAAGTTTCGAAAAACATCATGAAGGAGTTTTTCGAAACCAATGCTTCCGAGAAAATCTTGCGGACCTCGGACGAGGTGATGGAAATCATGGAAGAGTGCTTTCAGGATGTGGACGTCGGCTTTTACGGCATCTCCAAAATCACCAACAAAGATTATTATACTTACACTCACAGCGTGAACGTCGGCTTGTACTGCATGACCTACGGCGTGAAAATCAGCATGAGTCACGACGAAGTCCGGACGCTGGGGCTGGGCGGCATGCTTCACGACGTGGGCAAATCCAAAATCGCCGATTCCCTTCTCAACAAAAAGGGCTTGTTGACGCCCAAGGAATTTCAGATCGTCAAAAATCATGCGCCGCTGGGCGGAGATATTCTGCATGATATGAACTGCTACGCCGATTCGGTGATCGACATGGCCAATCAGCACCATGAAAAATACCAGGGCGGCGGCTATCCGCTCGGAATCGTCGGCGATGAAATTTCCTACTTTGCCCGGATCTGTAAAGTCATGGATGTGTACGACGCCCTCACCACCCGCCGTTCCTACAAAAAAGCCATGAGCCCCTTCGACACCCTGACCCTGATGGTAAAACAGATGTCCGACGAGTTCGATTCCCAAATACTCGACGACTTCATCCGGTACATGGGACCGGAGCTGTGAACTCGGGGTATAATACCTACCGGTAAGCCTGCTTTATTTTAAGAAAAATTTTCGTGGTCCAGGAGGACGTGGACGCGCTATGAGCACTGCAGGAGCACAAGATTGGATCCCCGGCCCGGGCGACGCCTTGTTGATCGTCGACGTGCAGAACGATTTTCTGCCCGGCGGCAGTCTGGCAGTGCCGCAGGGCGATGACGTGGTCCCCGTCCTGAACCGCTATGCGGCTCTCTTCCGGGCACGCCACCTTCCCGTATTCGCCAGTCGCGACTGGCATCCCGCCAATCACTGCTCGTTTGCCCAGCAGGGAGGTCCGTGGCCGCCGCATTGCGTGGCGGAAACTCACGGAGCGCAATTCGCTCCCGGACTGGATATGAGCGACGCCGTCGTCATCAGTAAAGCCACCGAACCGCAAAGTGACGCCTACTCCGCATTCGAAAACACCGACCTCGACTCGCATTTGAAAAAGACCGGCATCAACCGCCTGTTCGTGGGAGGACTGGCGACGGATTACTGCGTCCTCAGTTCGGTACGCGACGCGATCCGCCACAATTATTCGGTGATCCTTTTGGAAGATGCCATCCGGGCGGTCAACGTGAAACCCGAAGACGGTCCCAAAGCGGTGGACGAAATGCTTGAACTGGGGTGCCACCCCACGACGGTGGAGTCGGTGGGTATCGCCCCGTCATCCCCGCCCGCAGTAATGACCGATCTGTATCAGTTGGCCATGCTCAAGGCGTATCACGACCAGGGCATGGAGCAATCCGCGGTCTTCGAATTTTACATCCGCAACCTGCCTGCCGGGCGTAATTTTATGATGGCCGCCGGATTGGCGCAGGTTCTCGAATATCTGGAAGGTCTTCAATTCACCCGGCAGGAGCGGGATTGGCTGAACACCTCCGGGCGGTTCCCCGCGGAGTTTGTGGAGTCGCTGGAAGATTTCCGGTTCACCGGGGATGTCGACGCCCTGCTGGAGGGCACCCTCTTTTTCCCCAACGAACCAGTGCTGAGGATTACCGCGCCCCTGCCGCAGGCCCAGTTGGTGGAGACTTGCGTCATCAACATTCTACAGTTGCAGGTCCTGGCAGCTTCGAAAGCGGCGCGCATGGTGTTGGCGGCACCCGGCAAAATGCTGTTGGATTTCGGACTGCGCCGGGCGCACAGCACCGAAGCCGGGTTGCGGGTGGCCCGCGCCAGTTATATTGCCGGCTTCACCGGGTCATCCGCAGTTCCGGCAGAGGCATTTTACGGCATCCCGGTATTCGGCACCATGGCGCATTCCTATATTCAGGCTCACACCGAGGAAGCCGCCGCCTTCAAAAATTTTGCACGCTCCTGGCCCGACCATACGTTTTTTCTTCTGGATACCTACGACACCGAACAAGCCGCGCAACGTGTGGTGGCCTTGTCCCAAGAACTCCAAAATGAAGGCATTACGATCAAAGGCGTGCGGCTGGATAGCGGCGATCTGGTGGCCCTGTCCCGCAAAGTCCGAAACATCCTGGACCACGGCGGGTTACAGGACACCCTGATCTTCGCCAGCGGAAATCTCGATGAATACGCACTCGAAACACTGATCGGCCAGCAGGCACCCATCGATGGTTTCGGCATCGGAACCCGTTTGGCGGTTTCGGAAGATGCTCCCACGCTGGAATGCGTTTACAAACTGCAGGAGTACGACGGACAACCACGCCGCAAACGTTCGACCGGCAAGGCCACCTGGCCCGGGCGAAAACAAATTTTCAGAACCTTCAACGATCAGGGGAAAATGCAGGAGGATCATCTGGCACTGGAAAACGAAGTGCTCGCCGGAGAAGCCCTGCTGAAACCCTGCATGCGCGAGGGCAAACGATTGGGTCCGCCGGTCACTCTGGATCAACACCGTAAACGGGCCGCCCGGCAATTGGTCCTGCTCCCGGAACACCTGCGCTCCCTGAAACCCACCGAGCCTTATCCCGTTCACCTCTCAAAAAAAATCCGCGACCTGGCCGAACGTCTGGACAAGCCGTCCTCCTGAACCTGCCGAAGGACCACAGCTTGTTTTACCGCAGAGGGCGCAGAGTCCGCAGATAAAACCTGAAACAGACAGGATGAACACCGATAGGCTCCCCCTTGCAAAACTTGGTCTGAGCTTGTCGAATGAGAGAGTCGGAGAGCTTATACCTTTTGCTTGGGTAGTTGCCCCATTTATGGGGCGCCAGCGTGACGCTGGACCCAACTTAGCCTGGGCGTTTACGGCGACCTAAAAGTTTCTTTCGCCGACCGAAGGTTTTTTAATTACTTGCGGAGGTACTCCGCCCCAAGACGTCAATTCCTTGACTGCGAGGCCGCACGGTCTGCCCGGGCATCCGTTGGGGAGAACCCCTTCCTGATCCTCCGTCCAACCGCACCTGCACCTGAAGCCCAATGAAACAAAGACGTTTTGCCGTCCCCGACGGAGGACTCTGCAGACCCGGCATCCAGTTGGTATCAAATTTGCTATTCTATTGATTGTTGAGTTTATTCACGAGACGATCCTGATGACGCACCGACACATATTCCGTTCCCTGATTTGGCTGGCCGTACTGGGCCTCGGGATTCTGCTCAATCCCCAGACCTCCGTGGAAAGCCGGGAAGCCCTCACCCGGGTGGAAAACTACCGGCTGGGAAGCCACCAGGGCTTCACCCGAATCCTGATCCAGTTGAGCCAGGACAGCACGTACCGGCTGCTCACCAGCCACGCCGATGCCAAAGCGGTGCTGTGGATCCGTAACGCCACCCTGAACCCCAAGGTGCAATCCAACGCGTTCCGGGATTCGCGCCTCGCTGAAATCCAGGTGGAGGAAATCCAGAAAAACGTCAAGTTCACCTTCCGGCTGAAAGGCCGGGACATACGCCTCGTGCATTTTGTGAAACACCAGCCCGAACAAATCGTGATTGATCTGAAATCGCAAGGAACCGTCTCCAAACAGGTCGCGCGCAAAAAGAAGCAACCCACGTTGAAAGCCGCATCGCCTGCGTCACGCCCGACTCAAAAACAATCCCGGAAATTCCGCGCCCTCGACTCTGAAGAAAAACTCAAGAGCGGACGCAAGGACTATTACAAGGCCTTAAAATTGTTCCAGAATAAAGATTACGCGCAGGCACTGCCCGCCTTCAAACGTTTCCAGCAGAAATACCGGGAGAGTCGTTTCCTGACGGACGCGGCGTACCTGATCGCCGAGTCGGAATACAACCTGACCCAGCGCGACTCTTACCCCAATTATGAACGAGCCCTGGCGGCCTATCAATACGCCATGCGGACCTTTCCTGATTCCCAGTTTTACGATCACGCCCTGTTCAAGGCTGCGTCCATTTACGAGGACCTGGGTTACACACTGGAAGCGCGCACGCTGTACGAAAAGGGAATTAAGGAAAACAAAACCAGCCGTTACAACGCCTTCCGTGAAACGGGGATGGGCCTCATGCTGATCGAGGAGGACAAGCTGGAGGACGCTTACAACACGTTCCAGATTCTGTTGCGGCAATCTCCGCAAAACGCCGATGCCAAAAAGGGGCTTTTCCAGATTGCGCAACGCTATTACGAGGCCGGAGATTACCAAAAAGCTTTAAAAATTTTCGAAGACGTCGTGAAGCGCTGGCCCGACGAGTTGATGGAACAGCCGGAGGTCAATTACACCATCGGGGAAATTTATTTCAACCGGAAACAATATCCCAAAGCCCGGCGCTATTACTTCAATCTGGTCAACCTGGCGCCGGACTCCCCCAACGCACACCAGGGATTGAACCGGATCGGCGACACCTACCTGCTGGAAAAAAACGGCATGGCCGCGCTCACGGTGTTCAACAAATCGCTCAACATCCGTACCGGCAGTGCGGAATCGCAATACGCGCAAATACGCCTGGCCGACGTCGGCATCCGGTTTCCCGGCCTGCCGGTCAAGGATCTTATTTTCGACGTGTCGCCCTATTACCATCCCTACCGCTCGCTCGAAGAGGTTGCCGGCAATCCGCAATCGCAGGACATTCTGGCGGAAGCCACGTTCAGTCGCGGTTCGGCGTATTATCGGGAACAACGCTACCTGGAGGCGATCGAACAGTTCAAACGCCTGCTTCCTTTCGAGGAGGAATCAAAATTTCACCGCTGGGCGAAAAACTATCTGCGCTTGTCCATGGTGCACCTGATCGATCAATACGCCAAACAGAACGGCCACCTGCCTCTGCTCTACGCCTACGCCGATTACCTGAACCTCGGCATCGGCGAATTGAACCGCGCGCTAACCCAGTTGCAGATCGGCGAAAGTTACAAGGCCATCGGCATGAACTCGGAAGCGCTCAAATTCTTCGAGAAGGTCAAGTCCGCGGACATCAACGGGGCCTACACCGACCGCCTGTTCCTGGACCTGGGCGAAATCCATCTTAATGAAAACCGCTTCAAGGAAGCGGAGCGGGTCGCCCGGACGTTCATCAATACCTATACCGACAGCCCGCGCCTGCCGGAAGCGCAGATCATTCTGGCCCGTGCCCACCTCGGACAAAAACAATACAACCGGTCCATCGAAATTTTCAACACGCTCCTGGATTCGGAGAACGTCGACCTCCCGAAAATTCATTACCTGATGGCCGAGGCCTGGTTCGCCCGCGAGGATTTGCGCAACGCTGCCCGCGCCTACCGAAAAACCGTCGACACCTACGACCGCACCATCCGCCATCCGCCGGAGTACGTGCAGAGCGCCTACTACAAGCTGGGCATGGTCCTGTATATGCAAAATCAACCCGCCCCATCCCTGGACGCCCTGATGGCGGGACGCAAGCTGTTTCCCGATCACCGTCTCAAGGGCTGGGCGGATTACCTGATCATCGACAACCTCGACCGCCTCCACAAAAAAGACCAGGCCGAAACCGAGCTCAAAACCCTGGTGGCCGAAAGCCGGGACGATCTCCTGCAAAAAGCCGCCCAATCCCACCTGAAAGTACTCGACTGGGAAAAACGGTTAAAAGAGCTTTTGTAATCCCCTATAATGAAGACAGGTACACCGATACCCCAAACCCGTTCGCGTGGTGCATTGATGGCTGATCCGACCGAAGAAGATAAAAGGCAGAAGGAGCTGGAGGTTTTGCGGGCCGCGTTTCAGGCTTTCAACGAAACCACCGAGCACCTGCAGAAATCCTACGAAACCTTGCAGGAGCGGATCAAAGATCTCAACCTGGAGCTGGAACAGAAAAATATCGAGCTGGGAAACAACCTGCAGGAAAAAGAGAAGGTCAAAAACTATCTGCACAACATTCTGGAAAGCCTGACCAGCGGCGTCATTGTGGTGGACGATAATCAAAGTATCACCACCCTCAGCCAGACCGCCGGGGCCATCCTCAACCTGTCGCCGGAAGAATGCCTGAACCGGCCGCTCAACGAAGCGGTGCCGCATCCCCTCTTCCACACGATGGTGGAACGCCTCAAGGAATCGCAGAAGGGTAATCTGATCCAGGATGAAGAGTTAAAAAATTCCGAGGGCCGACGGATCAAGATCCGCGTATCTGCGTCACCCGTTAACGATGCTTCCGGCGCACGACTGGGCACCGTCCTCATCGTGCAGGACATCACCGAACTCAAACAACTCGAAGAGGAAGCCGAGCGCAATGACCGCCTGCGCGCCATGGGGGAAATGGCCGCCGGCATCGCCCATGAAATCCGCAACCCCCTGGCCAGCATCGAACTGTTCGCCTCAGTGATGAAAAAAGATTCCAAGGGCGATGCGGAAAAAATAAAACTGGCCGATCACATCATCTCCGGCGTCAAAAACATGGACCGCATCATCTCCAGTCTCCTGCTGTTCGCGAAATCACCGGAACCGTCCCGCCAGCAATGCAACATCAACGATCTGTTGCGCGGCATTCTGGAATCGAGCACCGACCTGCAGGCGCCCGACACCGTTTCCATCCATTGCGACTACTGCCAAGACGAACCGCTGGCGCAGGGGGACAAGGAACTTCTACAGCAGGTGTTTCTCAATTTCATCCGCAACGCCGTGCAGGCCATGCCCGACGGCGGCGATCTGAAACTCCGGATCGAAAAAAACAAGTCGGCGGACGGTAACACCTATCACCGCCATTCCATCACCACCACCATTTCCGATACCGGGGTGGGTATCCCGTCGGCGGACCGCGAAAACATATTCAATCCATTCTTCAGCACCAAGGACAAGGGCACCGGGCTGGGCCTCGCCATCGCCCACAACATCGTCAAAGCGCATCAGGGCACCATCGATGTCCAAAGCCGCGAAGGCGAAGGCACCACGTTCATCGTCAACCTGCCGGGATGGGAATAAGAGGACCATGGCCGATCACGCTTCGAAAAAAATTCTGATCGTCGACGACGAGCCGGAAATGCGCATCGCCATCACCGAAGCGCTGAAGCGCGAAGGGTATCAGACCGAAGCGGCGGAGAACGGTCCCGACGCCCTGTTCCGTCTCGAAGGCGAGGCGTACGACCTCGTCATCTCCGACGTGAAGATGCCGAAGATGAGCGGACAGGACCTGCTCCGGGAAATCAAGAATCAGTGGCCCAATACCCAGGTCATCATGATGACCGCCTACGGGACCATCGACAA
>JAPUGN010000178.1 GCA_027298165.1 Nitrospinota bacterium | reverse complement strand
GGAATCCCCGGAACTCGATTCTGTTTTATTCGGACAGGTGGTTGGCGGACCCGGTGGATGAGCCGGAAGCGGTCATGGCCTCGTTTGAAAAAAACCCGAACGCCACCTGGCTCACCCGGATCGGCGAATTCATGAAGCTGGACGAACAGTTTCCGGGTAAACTCTATATGATCCAGGCTCAGGGGCCGTACGCGTACTTTACCTCCATGCAAGTCCGCGATCGGATCCGTTACGATTTCACCGGCGAAAACCAGCCGCATTTTCGCTGACCCTCGCCGAAGGTTTTTTAACAAGGAAGGTTGTTTGGAACGCATCGAGTTCAAAGAATATTCTGCCGACCCCGAAGCCCGGTTTTCGATCGTCATCCCCACGTGGAACAATCTGCCTTACCTCCGGTTGTGCGTGGACAGCATCCGCACCAACTCCCGATACCCACACCAGATCATTCTCCATGTTAATGAGGGGGCGGACGGCTCCCGGGCGTGGGCCGAGGAGCAACAGCTGGACCATTCCCGCTCGGCGCGGAACGTGGGCGTCTGCTATGCGGTCAATGCCGCCGCGACGCTGGCGAAAACCGATTACCTGGTGTACATGAACGACGACATGTACGTCTGCCCGGACTGGGATCATTATTTATGGCAAGACATCACCGCGCTGAATCATTCGTCCTTTTTCATTTCCAGCACCGTCATCGAACCAAAGGAGTCGGGCAACCCGTGCGTGATTGTCTCTGAAGCGTTCGGCGATCGCATTGAAAATTTTCAGGAAGACGCCTTGAAGAAGCAGTGCATGGATTTCCCGAAAGAGGACTGGCAGGGAGGCACCTGGCCGCCTAACATCATCCCAAAAAAACTCTGGGAGCTGGTGGGCGGCTATAGCGTCGAGTTTTCTCCGGGCATGTATTCCGATCCCGACTTTTCCATGAAACTGTGGCAGGCGGGGGTGCGCCTGTTCAAGGGATGCGGCCGAAGCCGGGTGTTTCATTTCATGTGCAAATCCACCGGGCGCGTGGTCAAAAACGACGGACGCCACCAGTTCCGGGAAAAGTGGGGACTCCCCAGTTCCCAGTTCACCAAGCATTATCTAAACATCGGCCGGCCCTTCGACGGTCCGCTGACCGAGCCGGAGGAAACCCTGGCGCTGAAATGGGCCCGCCTGAGATCCCGCCTGCCGTTTCTTTGAACCCGCCGGGGTTTTATTAATATTAGGATTCCGGTTACAATAACAGGATTGCGAACCTTCCGGGACCGATCTCTATGATCAGCGTGGCCATCATCGTCAAGGACGGCGAAAAATATATCGGACAATGCTTGCAGTCGCTGGCGCCGTTCGATGAAGTCCTGCTCATGGATACCGGGTCGACCGACCGGACGCTGGAAATCGCCCGCGGTTTCGGCAACGTCCGCATCGAAGAGGGGGAATTCGACGGCTTCGGTCCCACCAAGAACCGCGCTGCCGGGTTGGCGCGCCACGACTGGATTTTGTCCATCGACTCCGACGAAGTGGTTACTCCCGAATTGTCCGCGGAAATTCTTTCCCTCGCCCTGGATGACAGCCGGGTGTACCGGTTTTCCCGCCAATCCTATTACAACGGCAAATTCATCCGCGGTTGCGGCTGGTATCCGGATAAAATTCTGCGCCTGTACAATAAAACGCGGACCGCATTCAACGATAACGACGTTCACGAGAGCGTGATGGTGAAGGAGGACATGGCGATTGTTGATTTGTCCGGAGCGATCAAACATTATCCGTACGACAACGCCGGAAGTCTGGTAACCAAACTTCAGTTTTATTCGACACTGTTTGCCGAGCAGAATCGGGGGAGGCTTCGGGCATCACCGATGAAAGCCGTGTCCCACGGGTTGGGGGCGTTTCTGAAAGGATACGTCATCCGCAAAGGTTTCCTGGACGGTTACGAAGGATTCCACATCGCGTTCTGCCAGGGGCTGGCCGCTTACATGAAATACATCAAGCTGTATGAAGCCAACCGCAAAAGCCACCTGCATTGACACGCGGTGGACGGTGGCATGGTCAGTGGATAGGCTCCGGCCGGCGAATGAATGGCAGGGCCATGAGGTAGTAGGCCATCATTACCACTTCCGAATCGTAAAAATTGGTTTCGAAAACCCCGCCAGTCAGAAACGCCGTCACCGCACTGAGGCTGGCCACCACCACCCAGCGGTGCTCCGGGTTGTCCCCGGATTTCAAGTGCCGTCCCGCCGCGATAAAATAACTCAGCCATAAAAACAGCCACGCCAGCACCCCGATGATTCCGGTGTCGATCGCCAATTGCACAAGATTATTGTGGACGGTGCGGAATTTCATGAAGATTTCCTGGTATTCCGGATAGTCCTCGGATACCACCCCCATGCAGTGAAATCCGCATCCTGTGACCGGGTGGTCCTTGAATATTTGCCATCCCAATCGCCACATGGAGAAACGCTCCTGAAGCGTGGCGTCACTCAGGTTGACCAGGCTTCCCATCCGTTCCTTGATGGGCGCGGGAGATATCCAGAAGAACACTGCGGCGATGAAGGGTAACAGCGCGATCCAAACCGGCTTCCGAAAAGCCAGCAGGACCAGCAGGCCCATCCCGAAACCCAGCCAGGCTTGGCGGGTCAGCGTGAGCGCCAGGGCGAGGAGTATCAGCACCAGCGATCCCCAGACCCAGGCGTTTTTTTTATTGCGAAACAAAAGATACGCGGCGGCCACCAGGGCGGTCTGCATCAGAATCCCCGCGAAGGTCATGTGAATGCTGAGCGTTCCGGAAATCCGGTGGTGAATCGAAAGGCCGTTTTGCATCACTTGCGCAAGGCCGGTCAGGGCGGACAAGGAAGAGGTGAGTAGGATCAATCCGATAAAAAAATTACGCGGCGAAACGGAAGTGACTGCTTCCCGGGTGGACTTGAAGAGTTGTGCCGGGCGGGTCTTAAAAAACTTATCGATGACTGCCTGCAGACTGTTTCGCAGGTCCGGGTCGGCGAGCGTGTTGAGTATCCAGAAGAAGATGCCCATCTCGAACAGCCGTTTCAAATGCTCGAAACTGCGGAGCGGGTCCAGCGCTGTGAGGACGGCCAGGATACTGGCCAGCGCGAAAATAGCGAATGGTTTCCACAACGGCCAGCGGAGGGGGTTGCGTGAACGGGTGAGGCGCGCCTTGTACAACCATAAACCACCGCCCAGGAATCCACAAATGTGGGTGATGCTGATTGAAAACTGGCCCGCAAGAGTGAACACCATCAATACGAACAACTGGGCGCGGGTCAGAATTTGAATGCGGCGTTCCATAAAGCAATGAGGGATGGCCCGGCGGGTTGCTGAAGACGCCTGCGGGCGGGTGAAATGGATTTTGAAAGTGAGGCGGGCGATGGCCCTCAATCAGGCAGCCGGCTCACTCGTTATGGGACCCGTCACACCTCGGCGAGGTCTTGGTTTTGCCGCAATCGCAGATAACCATGCGGCATGCGCTGTCGATCTCTAATTCCATGGGCGATTTGCCGGTATTTTGGGTCTCGTGGGAACCGTCACAGTAGGGTTTATTTGCCGATTCGCCACAGGTACAATAATACTTGGTTCCGGGCGTTTCATCGATATAGTGGGGGCTTTCCTGATAGGGCATGGAATCTCCTTATCTGAATTTGGAAATTAAACTCGCGGCACCGTGGGGCGGTGTCCGGATTTCAAAAAGTTTTATTATGGAGTTTTTCCACTCCTAAAACAAGACCCTTCAATAAAATCCGGAAAGGGGTCCATGAAAATTCTGATCACAGGCGCCACCGGGTTTATCGGTCGGCAGGTGGCTCTCCATTTGCGAGAGCGCGGACACGATATCGTGGCGTTGTCCCGCGATCTGAAAACAGCGCCGGTGCGTATGCCCATTGCCTGTCCGCTGTTTGAGTGGCGGGGCGCCGACAGGCCACCGCCCCGTGAGGCGTTTGAAGGGGTCGATGCGGTGGTGCACCTCGCGGGCGAAAA
>JAPUGN010000177.1 GCA_027298165.1 Nitrospinota bacterium | reverse complement strand
CAGGCCCGCAAACTCTGTTCGACGGAATACAAACACTGGCGCCGTGTACCTGGTTACGGGTGACCACCAAGGGAACGGTTCAGGAATACAAATATTGGGATGTGTGGGACCACACTCAACCCCTTACGGATGTATCAGAGGATGAAATCAGCGAGCGCCTGCTGGAAGAGTTGCGGACTGCCGTCCAACTGCGAAAGGTGAGCGATGTGCCGGTCGGGGTGTTTCTCTCCGGGGGTATCGACTCCAGCACCAACGCGGCTTTATTTTCCGAAGGAGAATCCCG
Organism: Nitrospinota bacterium; assembly: GCA_027298165.1. Taxonomy (GTDB): domain Bacteria; phylum Nitrospinota; class Nitrospinia; order Nitrospinales; family Nitrospinaceae; genus SZUA-226. Next base: position 10,397 of record JAPUGN010000177.1, on the reverse strand, counting down.
CCCCATCCGCACCTTTTCCATCGGCTATCAGGGAGAATACGAAAGCTATCAGAACGAAATCCATTTTGCCCGGAGCATGGCTCAAGAAATTGGAGCTGAATACCATGACCGTCTGCTCACCCAAGACGACTTGATCGATTTCTTACCGCAAATGATTCACCTGCAAGATGAACCGATCGCCGATCCGGTGTGCGTCCCCGTGTATTATGTTTCCAAACTGGCCCGTGATAACGGGGTCACCGTCTGCCAAGTGGGAGAAGGTGCCGATGAGCTGTTCTGGGGTTACCTCGATTCGAAACTGCTGTTGGAACTGCAATACAAAAACGCCTGGCCGGTGCCCGCCGCTCTTAAAAAATTCGGCCTCGCAGGACTGCGCCTGCTGGGCCAGGAAAAAACTTTATATTATGAATGGCTTCGGCGGGGCGCCCATGACCTTCCGGTCTTCTGGGGGAGTGCGGAAGCTTTCACGGAAACACATAAACAAAACCTTCTTTCGCCCCGTCTTAAAAAGCGCTTTCAGAATTTCTCTTCCTGGGAAGCGCTAAAACCGATCCATGACTGTTTCCGCCAAAAAGCATGGGAGCAAAAACCGCTGCAATGGATGAGTTACCTGGACTTGAATCTGAGACTTCCGGAACTGCTGTTGATGCGGGTGGACAAAATGAGTATGGGAGTCAGCCTGGAAAGCCGGGTGCCATTTCTGGACCACAAATTTGTCGAACTGGCCATGAGCATTCCGGAAGCGGTGAAAACCCGAAACGGAAACCTAAAACATATCCTTAAGAAATCGGTTCGAGGCATAATCCCCGACGAATTGATCGACCGCAAAAAACAGGGTTTTGGAGTCCCGATCCATGAATGGTTCCTGGACCGGCTGGGGGCACAAACCCAAAAAGAATTGAAATCCTTTTGTGATGAAACCGATTTTATCCATTACTCCGAAATTCAACGGTTAATCGAGCGCAGACAAAGTCCTCTAATCTGGTCCCTGTTCAATCTGGCTCTCTGGTGGAAAAAATATTTCGCTTGAATCAACCCCCATTATACTATTGAGATTGCTACGGATTAAAACTGGAGACGATTTAGGGCTCTGAATTTGGAATGCTTACTTTTTTAATCTATTTTCTTCACACAAGCACCTTAATTCAAACAAAATACCGGATGCATGAAAAAAGATAATTTAATTGTCCTCGAAACGGTCCACATAAAATACACTGCCGATCCGGAAACCCGGGTAATGACTATCGGGGACTTGGGTGATTGTGTGCGATCCGGAAAAATCATTTCGCATCTGTTTCGTTACAAGCGATCGGTTTTTTATGTGTCCAATTACCGGCGGATCATTCGCCCGTTCCTCTGTTTTTTAATCTTAAAATCAATCTGCAGGGGAAAATGCTACGTTCAGGACATCAAAGGGAACCGCTATCCTGTTACGCTATTCTTGCTAGTCTGTCACTTCTACGAATTTCTTAAGGAGGGAATTCAAATCCCCTTTTGCCTTCTGCGCCACCGCCAAGCCATAAAAAAATTGAACCGGACACCGCTCCGGCGGCGCCCTGTCCTGAATCTCAATAACCCGCCTTTATATCTGAGGACGGACCGGGCTTCGGGAATTCTGGCAGGCGGACCCATGGGCCATACCGCCGGCGTTCTTAACAATCTTGAGCGATTCTCGGCAAATCCAGTGTTCCTGACCACCCAGAAAATCCCCAACCTCGACTCCCGGATATCCTTACATGAAATCTTCCTGGAAAAACAATTCAGGAATTTCGATACCATCCTGCTTCTGGAAAGTAGCGCCCTGATTTTCAACGAAGCGCTGTCGAAGCGAGGAGACCTTTCCTTTTCGTTTATCTACCAAAGGTATTCCGATTACAACTATTCCGGAGCATTGATCGCGGAAAAATTTAAAATTCCCCTAGTTCTCGAATTCAATTGTCCAGCAATCTGGACAGCCAAGCATTGGGCTAAAGGCCTCAGTTACGAGAAATTAGCAAATGAAGTTGAGATGGTAAATGTCAGGTTGGCGGATGTGGTTGTGGTTGTGAGCCAGCCCTTGAAGAATGAGCTCGTTAGTCGCGGTGTAGATTCCGATAAAATTCTGGTCAACCCCAACGGCGTTGATCCTGAAATCTATTCTCCGGGGGTTGACGGATCAGAAATCCGCCGTAAATATAATCTGGAAGGCAGGACGGTGATCGGTTTTATCGGCACCTTTGGCAAATGGCATGGCGCGGAAGTTTTGGCCGAAGCCTTCGGGTTGCTCCTCCGGCAATATCCCCAATCCCGTGATACGACCCGCCTGTTAATGATCGGCGACGGCTACACCATGAGCGAAGTAAAGCGACAACTTGAAGTCAATGGAGTCACGCCGGAAAGCATACTCACCGGAATCGTTCCACAAGAGGAAGGACCGGCGCATTTGGCCGCTTGCGATCTCCTGGCTTCACCCCATGTCCTCAATCCGGACGGCACCCCGTTTTTCGGTTCCCCCACCAAGCTGTTTGAATACATGGCAATGGGGAAAGGAATTGTGGCTTCCGATCTCGACCAAATAGGCGAAGTCCTCCAACACGACCACACCGGGTGGCTAGTCAAGCCGGGAGATGCGGAATCTTTAATGCACGGCCTTAAGTTTCTTATTGATAATCCGGAAACACGCCAACGCATGGCTGAAGCGGCGCAACGCGAAGTGGTCGACAAATACACTTGGAAAGAACACACCCGTAAAATTATAGAAAAGCTCAAGGAGCGCTGTTCTAACCGTTAAAATCAATTGTCATGAAATAGAGCATTGCCACATTAACATCTCACCCTTTGGCTTTGCCGCCCGACCTGATATTATAGATTCTGCAATCCACCTATTCGACTAAATCATATGGATCCATCGACTCAAAACCTGCTGATCGGCTTGAACCGGATTTCCCAGGAACGCGGGAACCCGATCTATCTGATCGGCGGGGCTATCCGGGACCATCTCCCGGGAGGGCCCTGCACGGACTACGATTTCACTTCGCCGCAGGCCCCGGAAATCGCCCGCCAATGGGCACAGCAGGCTCAGCGGACACGAGTGCCTCTCGATGAAACGCCCGGCAGGGAAACTTATCGGGTGGTGCTGGACAAAAACCTGATATTTGATTTCACCACCCTGCAGGGAAACACCATCGAAGACGACCTGGGTCAGCGGGATTTCACCATCAACGCGATGGCCATACCCCTTGCAGATTTCATTGAAGATAAACCCAACCTCATCGACCCCTTCCAGGGCCGGGAAGACCTGCGCCATAAAGTCATCCGCGTGGTTCCGGGCCGGGCGTTCGAAGAAGATCCGCTCCGCCTCCTCCGTGCCTTTCGGTTTGCCGCGACCTTGCAATTCACTGTCGAACCGGTAACCCTGGCGCACATCCAAAAGCATAAAGACAGTTTAAAGAAAACCGCAAAAGAAAGGGTTGCCTACGAACTGCTCAATTTACTGGGAGCCGCCCGCTCCCACCTTGACGGGATGGATCAAACCGGATTGATCGAAGTCCTGTTTCCCGGCTTTGCGGAGCTAAAAATGCAGCCGGGGTGCCGTCCCGATACCACCGCCTGGGAGGATACTCTGAACGCCTTCGCCGAGCTGGAGAGAACCCTGAGCCGTCCGGAGACCTTCCTAGAACCTCACGCGCCACTGATTAAAGCTTATCTTTCGGAACATCATCGTTACGCCCTGATAAAATGGTCGGCGCTTTTATCGGCATCGAACGGCAGGGATGAAGCCGGCAGGGTCGATGCTCTCAAAGAATTCCGCTTGAGCAACGCCGATATTCAGTTTGTGGACCGGACTCTGAAATTTTCCGCCCGGGTGCTGTCGGAATCACGAAGCGCCTCCCGGGGTTTTGAGCCGGACTCGGCAATTTACCAATTGATCCGGCAAAGCGGAAGCGAATTAATTTCCTCCTTATTATTATCTTTGGCGATCCGGTTAGGACATCAGGAAGATATCGCTTATTTTGTGCCCCTGATGAATCGCATCCTCGATTTTTATATCGAAGTGTATATCCCGGCACAGGACCGTCCGGCACTTCTGGATGGCACGGCCTTGAAAAAAAGGTTCAAGCTGGAGCCCTCGCCCCTGTTCAAGAGCATTCTCGACAAGGTGGAAGAGGCACGGGTGCTCGGAACCATTCACACCCGGGAAGAAGCGGAGCAGTTGGCTGAAGAATTGATCACCTCACAGGTGAGGCTTGCCGAATGACCGTCCATTACAAAAATACCCAATGGAATAATAAAAAGATAATCATCGGAGAATCCAAGTTGAATTCCGGCCGACCGCCGCGACTGTTGATCGGGTTCCACGGAGCCGACTCCACGCCGGAGAATATGCTGATCCACGGCAACAAGCTGAAGCTGAGCAATACTGTATTCGTTTACCCGGAAGGTCCCACCGATGCCGGCGAAGGGCTGTGGAGCTGGTGGCCAGACGGCCCCCGGCAAAAGGAGGCGGTCCATCAATTTCTGGATTACACCTCGCAGTTGGTGGATCATGCGCGCCTGCACTTGAAGGAACTTACGGACCATTCTCCACAAGTCTGCATGTGGGGATTTTCCCAGGGTGGAGCCGCCGCACTGGTGTATTCATTACTGGGGTCCCATCCTCTTCACAAGGCGGCCTCGGTGTGCGGTTTCCTTCCGGAAATCCCCGACGACAGCTCCAAGCAAACGCACCTTACCTCCATCATGGGCATCTATGGACTCAATGACGAAGTGGTCCCCTCGTTTCTCGCTGAGCACGCCCTCGAAGAATTGGAGGGCCGGGGCCACCACCTCACCAAAATAGAAACGCCGCAAGGCCATGAAGTCCATGCCGACAACATTGCCGACCTGACGGAATTTTTTGAATCCGAGTGATCCCTCTCCTCCAACCACCCCGAATTCTCTTGACAGTCCAACGCCTTTTGATATGCTGGCTCACAGTTAAATTATTCCGCGTTCAGATGTAAGGAAAGACGGTGCAATTCCGTCGCGGGCCCGCCGCTGTAACCGGGGACGAACCCTGCTCAACGCCACTGTTTCCGAGGAAACGGGAAGGTGCAGGTATTAGGCCGATCCGGAAGCCAGAAAGCCTGTCTGAACCGGCTTCACACACTCTTCGGAAACTGAGAGGTGAAGGGCCATTAAAAAAATCCCCTTTCCTCCCGGAAAGGGTTTTTTTAGCCTTCCGTGTTTCCGAACAGGAGCTATACTCATGGACGGCACTAAAAAACCCCGCGTGGCACCGGGGCCTGTAAAGCGCATCACCCTATGCGCTATCCTATTTCTTTTGGTCTTTGTCGAAACCTCCCGGGCGGCACCGCAATATCCCCAGCGCATTATTTCCATGTCGCCTTCGATTACCGAAACCCTGTTCGCTCTGGGTGTGGGGGACCGCGTTGTCGGCGTCACCGATTTCTGTTCCTATCCCAAAGAAGCCTGCACTCGCGCTAAAATCGGCGGCCTGCTGAACCCCAGCGTCGAAGCCTGGATCACCCTCAAGCCCGATTTGATCATCCACCAGGACGACAGCCACAAACTCCGCATCAACGCGCGGAATCTGGGCATCCAGACTCTCGCTGTGTCCATGACTCGCCTCCACAATATTTTCAAAACCATCCAGACCCTGGGCGAAGTACTGGGATGCGAATCCGCAGCACGAGCGCTCACTCAAAAATTGCAATCCGGGATTCAGCGCCACCAGGCCCGCCTGAAAAACCTCCCTGGAAAAACGACCCTTCTGTTGCTGGGTGACGGGAGCAATCCCGGCGCCGCCCTGTATGCGGTGGGACGCAGCACCTTCCTTGGAGAACTACTGGAGTTGGCCGGGGGAACCAATATTCTTGTCAATCCTCAATTGAATTATCCGAAAATTTCAAAAGAGTTCATTCTGCGCCACTCGCCGGAGGTGATCATCGAGGCCGGACCCGATGCGAACCTGACTCCCGATGAGAAAAAGAAAAAGCTCGAACAGTGGCAACGGTTCCCCACGTTAACCGCCGTCAAAAATAAAACCATTTATTTTGTCGGTGCCGATTATATTCTCATTCCCGGTCCCCGGTTTCTGAATATTCTGGATCATTTTGCCCGCGTGATCCACCCGGAAGCGTTTAAGGATTAAAGCCATGACCCTCGAAACCCAAACCACGACGGCATTGATCGAAACCCGAAGCCTGACCTTTGCTTATGCGCAGGAACCGGTTCTGAGCGATATTTCGATTCGGTTTCAGCCGGGAGAATTCATCGGCATCATCGGACCGAATGGATCTGGAAAATCCACCCTGCTCAAATTAATCGGGGGTATCCTTCCCGCCCTTTCCGGCACCGTTTTTTTTAAAGACCGGGAACTCAGCCGGTACAAAAAGAAAGAATTGGCCGTGGCCATCGCCTGGATTCCCCAGGACAAGCAGATGGCCTTTCCTTTCAAAGTAATCGACATCGTGCTGATGGGGCGCCACCCCTATCTGTCTCCACTCTCATTTGAAGGGGAAGACGATTACCGGATCGCACAGGAGGCGATGCAGCAAACCCAGGTCGCCGAGTTTGCCGAGCGGAGCTTCAACGAGATCAGCGGCGGCGAAAAGCAAAGGGTCATGATCGCCAGCGCCATCTCACAAAAATCGGAGGTGATGCTGCTGGATGAACCCACCTCTGCCCTTGATATCAAATATCAAATGGAAGTTCTCAATATCCTGAAGCGGCTGAACGAACAGGAGGGCAAGTCCCTCATCCTTGCCATGCATGACCTGCATCTGGCTTCAAAATTCTGCAAGCGGCTGGTTCTCCTTAAGGAAGGCCGCGTGTTTTGCGAGGGCACCCCGGCCGAAGTTTTGAAAAGGGAAATCCTGGAAGACGTGTACGAGGTGAAAGTAAAAATTTTTAACGATGATGAGGACGGCAGTCTGCTGGTCGTTCCGAGGGGATCATGAGCGATTGGAATCCCCCCGTTACGAACACGCGGAAATTTGCAACCCGGATCGGTCTGATCTTTCTGCTGTTCCTGGCGACTATGGGAATCACACCGTTGATCGGCCCCACCACAATCGATCTTGCTAAAGCCCTGTCCGGCGGCTTCAATGCCACCGACAACGTGGACGCCAACATTCTGTTTCTGGCCCGCATTCCCCGCATTCTTCTCGGAGCATTAACGGGAGCGGCGTTGTCCGTCACCGGAGCGGTGTTTCAAGCCCTGCTCCGCAACGACCTTGCCGCTCCATTCACGCTGGGAGTTTCCAGCGGCGCGTCTTTCGGTGCGGTGATCGCCATCAGCCTGGGTCTCAACTTTACCATTCTGGGAATTTCCACGCTGTCCTTCGCGGCATTCGCCGGCGCTCTGGGGACCATGTATCTGGTGTTCAGCCTGGTGAGAACCCGGTACGGGGAGTTCCCAACCTCGGTTCTTCTGCTGGCAGGAGTGACCGCCAATTTCTTTTTCGCGTCGATGGTCATGTTCATCCACTACATGGCCGACTTCAGCCAATCGTTTCAGATCGTTCGCTGGCTGATGGGAGGACTGGACATTACCGATTACCAGACCGTGTGGTCCATCTGCCCCTTTGTGATTCTGGGCATCGGCGGCCTGATCTACGTGTCGCGCGATATGAACCTGATCAGCGCAGGTGTGCAATCAGCGAGGAGCCGCGGGGTCGATGTGGTCCGCACTCAGAAAATCGGATTCATCATGGCATCTTTGATTACCGGAACCGTAGTCGCCATCAGCGGTCCCATCGGGTTTGTCGGGCTCATCGTACCGCATATCGTGCGTCTGCTCATCGGACCGGACTTGCGTTTGCTGATCCCCGGCTCCATGTTTTTCGGCGCCAGTTTTCTGGTCCTGTGCGACACGGTGGGACGCACCCTGATCGCCCCGGCGGAAATCCCGGTGGGGGTCATCACCGCCATGCTGGGCGGACCATTTTTCGTTTGGTTGTTAAAGCGCCAGCAGAAGAAAGGTATCATATGACTTCAAAAACGTTAATGATTCAGGGAACCGGTTCGGGGGTCGGCAAAAGCATCATCACCGCTGCCCTGTGCCGCGCGTTTTACCGGGAAGGCCATAAAGTCGCCCCGTTCAAAGCGCAGAATATGTCGCTCAATTCCTATGTCACCGAGGACGGCGGAGAAATCGGCCGCGCCCAAGTGTTTCAGGCCGAAGCCTGCGGCATTGCCCCGCACGTCACCATGAATCCGGTTCTACTCAAACCCAGCGCCGACAACAACTCGCAGGTCATCGTCATGGGAAAGGTGATAGGCCAGCGCAATGCAAAAGATTATTACGCGGATCGCCCCAGTTTTGTGAAGGAGGTCCGGCAGGCGTTCGATACTTTAAAAAATAAATATGAACTCATCATCATGGAGGGTGCCGGATCACCCGCCGAAATCAACCTGCGCCAGCACGACATGGTCAACATGGCGATGGCGGAAATGGCGGATGCGCCGGTGTTGATTGCAGGAGACATCGACCGCGGTGGCGTGTTTGCCTGGATGAAGGGCACGCTGGACCTGTTGACCAAAGCGGAACAACAACGCGTTCGCGGGTTCATCATCAACCGGTTCCGCGGCGATCTCGATTTACTGAAGCCGGGCATCACTCAATTTGAAGACATGACCGGCAAACCGGTGTTGGGCGTGATCCCCTTCGATGCGGAACTGTTTGTGGACGAAGAGGACGCCATTCCCCACCACAGTTCGCCATGGGTTAGCAGTGAACGGGGCGTGGTGGACGTGGCCATCATCCAATTGCCGCATATCGCGAACTTCACGGATTTTTCGCCTCTGGTGACGGACCCCGGGGTGGCGGTGCGCTATGTCCGAAGCCCCGTACAGGCAGGAAGTCCGGACCTTCTGATTATTCCCGGCACCAAGAACACCATCGGCGATATGCAGTTTATGCAGGAAATGGGATGGGACCGGTACGCCCGGTCCTTCCACCAAGAGGACGGATTGATCCTCGGAGTGTGCGGCGGATTCCAGATGATGGGAACGCGGCTGTCAGACCCCCACCATATTGAAAGTCCTATTGAGGAAATCGCCGGACTCGGTCTCATTCAAGCCACCACGATCATGGAGCATGAAAAAGTCACCCGGCGGAGAATTCGCACGACTCTCGCCTCTGCGGTTTTCGGGCAGGGGCTGGAGGTGGACGGGTATGAAATTCATTCCGGCCGGACTCAATATCAACAAGAGTATCCCCTTCTCTTTCAGCCCTCCAACGGCGATTGTCCGCACAGTCTGGGATTGTGCAATGAAGAGGGGAACGTTATCGGAACCTATCTGCACGGGTTTCTGGACAACGATTCCATAAGAGAGGGATTTTTGAAATATGTAAGAAAGCGGAAAAATTTGCCGCAACCGGAAACCCGTTTCAATTACCGGGAATTTCGTTCCCGTCAACTGGACCGGGTCGCGGATTTGGTCACGCAATCGATCGACATGAACGAGGTGAAACGCATCATCGGCCTGTAACGGGCCTTAATCAACCCCGGAAGTAGGGAAGCGCGGTGAAATGCCGCCACTGCCCCGCAACTGTGATGGGAGCGAAAGCCGTCGACAGCCACTGTCCGAAAGGATGGGAAGGCACGGTGAGTAGGTTGCCCCAAGTCAGGAAACCTGGTCCGGGAAATTATTCATCATCCTTCGAGGGAGGGGAAACCTATGAAATTTTTCAACAGTTTTATTATGACATTCTGCATTTTAATGATACCCATGGCCGTCACGGCGGAAGACAACGAGGAAGAACTGAAGGCGATCGAAATCACCGCCACGCGGACTTCCATCGAGGAAGAAAATCCGGCTTCCGCCCTGACCGTCATTACGCAGGAGGAAATCCAGCAGAAACAGCACATGCAGGTGAAAGATATCCTGAGGGAGCAATTGGGGCTTAATGTGGTTACTTCGGGACGCCTCGGCGCCTCTTCCAGTGTTTTCATGCGAGGAGCCAACTCGGCATCCACTTTGGTTTTGATCGATGGGGTACAGGTTAAATCCAATACGACGGGATCGTTTGATTTGCAACATCTTCAAAAGGACAACATCGAACGCATCGAAATTCTGCGCGGACCCCAAAGCACGTTGTGGGGCGCGGATGCGGTCGGCGGGGTCATCAATATCGTCACCAAAAAAGGCAAAGGCGAACCCACTCACTCCATCGCCTTTGAGGGTGGAAGCTTCGAGACTTTCAAGGAAACCATCACCAGTTCGGGCGCCCTCGTCAAATTCGATTATTCGCTATCCGCTTCCCGGACCGACAGCGACGGCTTTTCCTCCTTCAATGAAGACCGGGGCGCCACCGAAAAAGATGGTTATGGAAATACGTCCCTGTCCATCAGGCTGGGTGACAGTTTCATGGGGGATGGACGCTGGGAAGTGATCAGCCGGTATGTTAA
>JAPUGN010000176.1 GCA_027298165.1 Nitrospinota bacterium | reverse complement strand
GGGCGCTCTATATATTCGCCATGGAACGCCGCCACTGGCACCCATGCTGACTGGGGGCGGTCAGGAGAAAAAGCGCAGGGGAGGGACGGAAAATGTTCCCGGGATCGTTGGCCTCGGCAAGGCGGCGGAGATCGCACGTTCCCGGCTGGAAGCGGATTGTGCGCATTTGATCCAGTTACGGAATAATCTCAGCCAAAATATTAATAAACATATTCCAAATATTCAATTTTATGGGCATCCTGAGTTTCACTTGCCCAATACCCTCTATCTGGGATTTGATGGGGTGGAAGGCCAAACCCTCATGATCCGTCTTGATCTTGAGGGGATTTCCGTGTCGACCGGCACTGCCTGCAGTTCCGGGTCGGTTTTGCCTTCGGAGGTTCTGGGAGCGATGGCGGTTCCGGAGGACCTTATGGTTCAGACTATTAGAATCAGTCTGGGGCGGGGGAACCGGGCCGAGGAAATGGAGCAGGTGGCCGATGTTCTCAAGCATGTGGTTATCGATATTCGCTCTAAAACCGGGTTTTCCGCCGGGTTGGCCCCCAAGTGATTGTATAACTCTGTATAAATTGCTACAATTTCTGCGGACTGTTTCATCCAGGAATATTGGTATCCTGCCTTCCTTCGGTTGGGCTCAAATTTTCAATCCCGTTTTCCAATTATTGGGGGAAATCATGGTTTTTGCTAAGGACCTATTAAAATTCACTTTCGTACCCGTTCTGATCATTTTCATAACTCTTTCGGGGTGTAGTTTAATGCCCTGGGCCAGTGATGATGAGGATGAGGATTTGTTTTTTGAGGATGATTTTGGAAAAGAATTCGAATCCGAGGTTAAAGATGTCCCCTCCTCCAAACAAAAGGAAGACGATTTTTTCAAAAATGACCCGGGTCTTGCACAAACCAAGCCGGCAAGACAATCCCAATCCGAGTCCGCCCCGGTTTTACCGGACGAAGATAATTTTTTCCTTGATGTTCCAGAAAACAAATCTTCGCCGAGACCCATGCCGGAGTCTGCAGAAGCCCTTCAATCCGAAAGTGGTGTGATCAGTGACGGAGGGGGCTTTGTCAGTGTTGATCAAAAAACCGACCGTGAAGAGTTTAAAATGGATGTGGCCACCCTGCACAGCCAGCAGACGGATCTGATGTTCCGGGTCCAGGAACTCCAGAAGATTGTCAGCAACCTGGAGCCGCGTCTAACCGCTACTCAGCAACGCTTGGAGACTTCGTTGCAACCCGGGTTGGGAGCTCCAAAGGTTCAGGAAGACATCGTGTCCCTGAAAAAGGAAATCTTACGGCTGAAATACGAAGTCGCGTCTCTCAAAAAATCGCCGGCGTTTTCCAAGCAGGCCAAGATGATTCAGAAAATCAGGCCCCTGAGAAAGTTTAAGAAATCCACGAAGACGACCGTGGAGTATGACCGGGCTTTGGCCGCGTACCAGGCGGGCCGGTATGATGAATCGATTTTACTGTTTCAGGAAATGAGCCTGAAGAATCCTCCATTGCACCTGAGGGACAATATTCTTTTCTGGATGGGCAATAATTATGTGAAACTGGATATGTATGATGATGCCATCAAACAGTTTCAAACCGTGGTGAAACAGTATCCCAAAGGCAACAAGGTCCACGACGCACGTTACATGCTGGGAGTCACCTATCAGAAAAAAGGCGATACAGGAAGAGCCCTGGACGCCCTCGAAGTGGCTTTGAAAGGTAATCCGCCCTCCGCAGTACGCCAGAAGATAGAAAATCATTTGATGGAAATCAAGTAACTTCGTTTTCCGATTCCTTTACTTTCCAACCTCAGGCGGAAAGCCTGACGCGTTTTGTACTTTTCATGAAAGTGGCGCTGGTTCATGATTGGCTGACCGGTATGCGAGGCGGTGAGCGGTGTCTGGAGGCTTTTTGTGAATTATTTCCGGAAGCCGACCTGTTTACCCTGTTTCATATTCCCGGTAGTGTTTCCCCACGGATCGAATCCATGCGGATTTGCACTTCTTTTTTACAGGGCCTGCCCGGAATCAAAAAGTTTTACCGCTATTATCTTCCCCTGATGCCTTGGGCCATGAGTTCATTCCATCTTGCCGGATACGATCTGGTCTTGAGCACCAGCCATTGTGTTGCCAAGGGAATCCGCATTCCCGCCGGGGCCCGGCACATTTGTTACTGTTTTACCCCCATGCGATATATCTGGGACCAGTTCGAAACCTATTTTTCGGGTAAGCGCCGTTGGGCCCAATTCGTCGCCATGTGCCTTCTACGTCCGCTATTGAAAAACTGGGATATCCGGTCCAGTCGCGGAGTCCATCAGTTCATCGCCATTTCCCGGCATATTCAAGGCAAGATAAAGGATTATTATCAAAGAGAATCGACGGTGATCCCCCCGCCGGTGGATACCCGTTTTTATTCGCCAACCGGCGAGTCCCGGGAAGATTTTTTTCTCGTCGCAGGAGCTTTATCCCCTTATAAACGTGTTGATTTAGCAGTTGAAGCCTTCAATGAATTAGGCTATCCTCTGAAAATAATAGGAAAGGGTCCGGAACAATCCCATCTCCGAAAAAAAGCGGCTTCCCACATCCAGTTTTTGGGATGGGTCGATGATGAACAACTCCGGTCCCATTATGCCCGATGCCGGGCATTGGTGTTTCCCGGAGAGGAGGATTTTGGAATTGTTCCTCTGGAAGCGCAGGCCATGGGGTGTCCGGTCATAGCTCTCGGCAAAGGGGGGGTGCTGGAAACGGTGATTCCTGAATCCGGTTCCTGGAAGCCTCGGACCAGTATCCCGGAAGACAAGACCCGGAATCCCACAGGATTGTTCTTTTTCAAAGCAGAAAAAGACCACCTTTGCCGGGCGGTTGAAACTTTTACAACCGTTGAATCCCGGTTCGACTCACATACCATCCGAGAACATGCCTTGAATTTCGATCTGGATCAATTCAAATACCGGATTCAGATGTTTATTCAGGAGTATTTGAAGAAATCTCATGCTGAAAAAATATAGCCAGCTATTTCTATCCGCGCTGATCATTTCCGATAGCCTGGTTATTCTTTTCTCCTGGATTGGAGCCTATTACGTACGCTTCCATTCCGGCTGGATCCCATTAACCCACGGGATCCCTTCTTTCCAGCATTACCAGAATTTATTGATCCCGGTCTGGATCTTGTTTCTTTTTAATTTCAAAGTGGTGGGCTTGTATCAACCGCTACGGGGAAAATCCCCGTGGGTGGATTACTACAATATCATCAAGGCCGACACTATTTCGGTTCTGATTCTCTCCGCATTGTTGTTCTTTTACCGTGAGGAATCCTTTTCCCGGGTCGTCGTGGGAATATTCTGGATGATGGTCACTTTTTTGTTGGTGGCCTCCCATATGATCATTCGAAATTTTTTAAGCATGTTGCGGCGGAGAGGAAAAAACCTGCGTTTTGTTCTGATTGCGGGTGCAGGAGACCTGGGAAAGGAAGTGGCGGAGCGGATCGACCTCCACCCTGAAATGGGTTTTAAGATCATTGGGTTTTTGTCAACGCATTCGAATAAAGTGGGGCAAAGGATTAGAGGCTACCCCGTCCTGGGTGTGCTGGACGACGTATCCAAGTGCATCAAAACTCATGGGGTGGATAAACTGTTTATCACCCTGCCCATGAGATCGCAGGACCATTTTGAAAGGGTGTTGTTCAACCTGGGCGAGGAATCGGTCGATATCAAGGTGGTTCCGGACCTCATGCAGTACATGAGCCTAAGCGGGGGTGTCGATGATTTTGATGGCCTTCCCCTTATCAATTTATCGGAATCTCCCCTCTATGGATGGAATATGGTTTTCAAGCGTGCCACTGATCTTGTGGTTTCGTTGTCTGCCCTGATTTTGACCAGTCCCTTGATGATTTTAATCGCCCTATTGATTAAGCTGGAATCGCAGGGACCGGTATTTTTTATGCAAGAGCGGGTTGGTTTGGATCGCAAAGGTTTCAAGATGTACAAATTCCGTTCTATGAAAATGGAGGCGGAATCTCAAACCGGACCGGTATGGACCCAGGAAAACGATGACCGCCGAACCCGGTTGGGAGTATGGCTTCGTAAAACCAGCCTGGATGAGTTGCCTCAGCTTTTTAATGTGTTTGCCGGGGATATGAGTTTAGTGGGTCCGCGGCCGGAGCGCCCGATGTTTGTCGAGGATTTTAAAAAGTCCGTGCCCCATTATATGTTGCGCTTGAAGATGAAAGCCGGAATCACCGGTTGGGCTCAGGTCAACGGGTGGCGAGGCAATACCAGCCTGGAAAAGCGGATCGAGCACGATTTGTATTACATCAGAAACTGGTCATGGTTTTTTGATGTCAAAATCTTAATCCAAACCCTCTGGAATGGACTGATCAACCGGCATGCCTATTGAACCCCGGGTGGTCGCGATTATTCCCGCCCGTTGGGCATCCACCCGGTTTCCGGGCAAACCCCTGGCGCACATTCAAAACAAACCCATGATTCAATGGGTGGTGGAGCAGGCTCAAAAGGCTTCCCGCATATCGGAAGTCCTGGTGGCGACAGATGATGCCCGGATCCTGGAAGTGGTACACGGATTCGGCGGAAAGGCGGTTATGACTGCGTCCGATCATGCCACGGGGTCGGACCGTATTGCGGAGGTGGCATCCGGGCTGAAGTGTGATATTGTAGTCAATGTTCAGGGGGATGAGCCACTCATTCCTCCTCAGAATATCGATCAGGTGGTCGATGCCCTGGAAAAGGATCCTTCCTTGAACGTGGCAACCTTGATGACGGCCATACACGATCCGAAGGAAATCGCCGACCCTCATGTGGTCAAGGTGGTTGCCGATCAAAGGGGAAGAGCGCTCTACTTTTCCCGGTCCCCCATCCCTTTTCACCGGGATGAGTGGAAAAGTGGATCACCGGAGGAGCTATCCCAATCCCATGACATGGGAATGACGCAGGTTTACAAGCATATCGGGTTGTATGCGTATACCCGGTCGTTTTGTTTGGAATTGTCGCGGATGGCGCCCACCCCGCTCGAGCAGTTGGAAAAGCTGGAACAACTGCGAATTCTTGAGCACGGCATTCCCATCCAGGTAGGGATTACCGAACGGCAATCCATGGGCGTGGATGATATTGAAGATTTGGCTCGGGTCGAAAAGTTCCTTGAAAAACAAAATCAGGATTAATCTGTTTAACCGGCGCGGTTGAGGTTCAGGTTTGGCGAAAAAACAGAACGATAAAAAAGTAAAATATATTTTCGTGACCGGGGGCGTGCTGTCTTCCCTAGGCAAGGGAATCGCCGCCGCATCTCTCGGCAGTCTCCTGGAATGCAGTGGACTGAAAATCACCCTGATGAAACTCGATCCCTATATCAATGTCGATCCGGGAACCATGAACCCGTTTCAACACGGGGAAGTGTATGTCACCGATGACGGTGCGGAAACCGATCTGGATCTCGGCCATTACGATCGGTTCACCCATGCGCGAATGGGCAAGATCAATAATGTGACCGCCGGCCGCATTTACAACGACGTGATCGGAAAAGAGCGCCGGGGCGAGTATTTGGGATCGACCGTGCAGGTGATTCCCCACATCACCGATGAAATCAAATCACGCATCCGGGCGGTGAGCGAGGGCGTGGACGTGGTCATTTGTGAAATCGGCGGTACCGTAGGAGATATCGAAAGCTTGCCTTTTCTGGAGGCGATCCGGCAATTCCGTTTCGACAACAATCCCAAAAATGTGATTTATGTCCACCTGACCCCCCTGCTGTATATCAAAACCGCGGACGAATTGAAAACCAAGCCGACTCAGCACAGCGTACAAAAATT
>JAPUGN010000175.1 GCA_027298165.1 Nitrospinota bacterium | reverse complement strand
GAATCTGGATGACGTCACCCTTCAGGAGCGGCTCTCCATGTGGCGGTTGGGGTGGGCCATTTACAAAGACTATCCGGTGACGGGATGCGGGTTTCACTGTCTTTTGGAAGTTCGCGGGTATTATCCGGAGTACAAAAACCTCGCCCGGCCTTATCGCACCCTGCACAGCAACCTCGTGCAGTTGGCGATCGATACCGGAGCGGTGGGCGTTCTGGCGTGGCTGTTTTTATGGCTGAGTTATTTTGTCGCAGTGGGACGCCAATTGAAATCCGGGGACGATCCGGAGCACCGCTGGGTGGTGCTGGCCAGCCTCAGCGCGGTGACGGCGTTTCTGGCCGGCGGCATTTTCGAAACCAATTTTTACGATTCGGAAGTGGTGATGATGACGTATTATCTCATGGCGTTGCCTTTTACCCAGAAATGACCAATCCTATCATGCGGACAAAGGATTTTCCTGATAAAGTTTTTTTTTGAAAAAGGGTTCAAATAAACTCACTTCTGGTTTTACAAAATACTTCAGGTTCGCTACCCCTAATTTTTATTTACAAGATTCGATTAATGCTATATAAAATAATGCAAGGTATGCTTGGCAAATGTCACAATCTCGCTTGATAATCCTATCCATTTCTCCCCGTGGCGCTAATTCTATTTGAGCCCCAATCCCCTTACCGATTTACAAAAAATTTATGCACCGCATTGAACAAACTGTTTTTAATTTAGTCAAAAAGTATTTTCCCGAACCCAATATTTTATTAATGGAACTATGCCCCGGGCATGGAGAACTTTCCCAAGCATTGCTAAATTCAAATTATAAAAACCTGGAGGCTTTGGATATCAATCCACAGAATTTTAAAACGATCGACATTAAATGTCACAAGGGCAATTTGGGAGAAGATTTACCGTTTGAGAATGAAAGTTATGATCTGGTGATCGCGGTCGAAGGTATCGAGCATTTGGAAAATCAATATCATTTTGTGAGTGAATGTAACCGTATTTTAAAGCCTGGGGGCATTCTGATTGTCACCACCCCAAATATTGTCAGCTTCGCGTCTCGTATTAAATTTCTGTTTACTGGATTTTATTCCCTATGCACAAGACCCCTGAGCGAATTTAAAAAAGACTGGGTGACCGAGCATATCGCTCCTCTCACCTTCTGGCAACTCAGACATATACTTCATACCAACGGAATGTTTATTCAGGAAATACAAACCGATCATATCCGTAGAAGCTCCCTGGTCGGCCTGACCTTCTATCCCATCTCTTATCTAATCACTTATCTGAACGTCACCAACCGAAGCAATGAAATCGAACCTAAACAATTAAGAGTGAACAAGGACATTAACAACCAAATGCATAACCTGAGTCTGTTTTTCGGCCGCACCATGATTGTTGTGGCCAAAAAAGAGGAGCACGATTACATTAAATAGTGCTTAAAGGCTTAATAGTATTTAGAGAATAATTGGCGCTGATTTATGTCAATTCAAGAATCTTAAGAAAGAATAGCGATCAGCGGCTTTTGCGGTTGGCTTCATACAGCTTGATGTATTTCATGTAGGCGGCCAGCCCCTGGCAGAATGCGATGTGGAATCCTTCGTAACCGTCCAGGAATCCTTTGCGGATCACGTATCCTTTCAGAAACGCGCCCAGTCCGTGGGCCACGGCTTTCAGCGGCGACGCCTGAAGCCTTCCCTGATTCTGCTCGGCAAACAGGGTCGAATAAAACTGCAGTTTGGCCACCAGGCTCCCGGCATTGTCGTACGGATAATGTTTGAGCGTCCCGGACAAATCGGCGACCGCCATGCCCTCCTTCACCATCACGCTTTCGTGAACGTCGTTATCGTTGAAGGCGGTCCGCGTTTTATGGTACAGGCGCAGAATTCTGTCCGGATACCAGCCGCAACCGCGAATGAATTTGCCGTTGTAATAGGATTGGCGGGAAAACCGGTACACCCGGTTGTCATCCAGGGCGAGGGAAAGAATTTCGGCGGACAATTCGGGAGGGAGCACTTCGTCGGCGTCGATGGACAAAATCCAGTCGTGGCGCGCCAACCCGGCGGCGCAATTCTTGGTGGCGCCGAAGCCGTTGAATTCCCCCTCCTCGATGCGGACGTTGCCAAAATTTCGGGCAATCTCCAGCGTCCGGTCGGTCGACCCGGTATCCATGAGCAGAACTTCATCGAACGACGCCAGCGATTGCAGGCATTGTCCGATATATTTTTCGCCGTCCTTGACGATGATGGCAATGCTGATCATAGAAACCGGTCCCGAAAGGTTCACAATCTTGTTATTGTAACCGGATTCCGAATATTAATAAAACCCCGGCGGGTTCAAAGAAACGGCAGGCGGGATCTCAGGCGAGCCCATTTCAGCGCCAGGGTTTCCTCCGGCTCGGTCAGGGGGCCGTCGAAAGACCTACCGATGTTCAAATAATGCTTGGTGAATTGCGAACTGGGAAGTCCCCACTTTTCCCGGAACTGGCGGCGTCCGTCGTTTTTGACGATGCGCCCGGTGGATTTGCACATGAAATGAAACACCCGGCTTCGGCCGCATCCCTTGAACAGACGCACCCCCGCCTGCCACAGTTTCATGGAAAAGTCGGGATCGGAATACATGCCTGGAGAAAACTCCACACTGTAGCCGCCCACCAGTTCCCAGAGTTTTTTCGGGATGATGTTGGGCGGCCAGGTCCCTCCCTGCCAATCCTCTTTCGGAAATTCCATGCACCGTTTCTTCAGGGCATCCTCCTGAAAATTTTCAATGCGGTCGCCGAACGCGTCGGAGACGATCACGCACGAGTTGCCGGTATCCTTCGGTTCGATAATGGTGCTGGAAATGAAAAAGGAAGAATGGCCCAGCGTGGCGATGTCCTCCCATAAATAATGATCCCAGTCCGGACAGACATACATGTCGTCGTTCATGTACACCAGGTAATCGGTTTTCGCCAGCGTCGCGGCGGCATTAACCGCATAGCAGACACCCACGTTCTGCGACGAGCGGGAATGGTCCAGCTGTTGCTCTTCGGCCCACGCCCGGGAGCCGTCCGCACCCTCATTAACATGAAGAATGATCTGGTGCGGGTACCGGGAGTTTTTGCGGATGCTATCCACGCACAGCCGGACGTAGGAAAGATTATTCCAAGTAGGAATGACGATCGAAAATCGGGCTTCGGGATGGGCTGAATATTCTTTGAACTCGATGTGCTCCAAACAACCTTCCTTGTTAAAAAACGTTTGGCGAGGGTCAGCGAGACTGCGGTTGGTTTTCGCCGGTGAAATCGTAACGGATCTGATCGCGGGCTTGCCTGGAGGTGAAGTACGCATACGGCCCCTGGGCCTGGATCATATAGAGTTTACCCGGAAACTGTTCGTCCAGCTTTCTGAATTCACCGGTCCAGGTGAGCCAGGTGGCAGTCGGGTTTTTCTCAAGCGAGGCGATGACCGTTTTCGGCTGATCCACCGGGTCCCCCAGCCACCGGTCCGAATAAAACAGAATCGAGTTTCGCGGATTCCACAGCGGCAGTTTGTAATTGCCCAGAAAAACTTTTTCCGG
>JAPUGN010000174.1 GCA_027298165.1 Nitrospinota bacterium | reverse complement strand
AAGGGCCTGGGCGTTACGATCGTGAAGGAGAAAAAGGCCGGGGAATGTTATCAGGTCGAGGCGCCGTCGTCGCGTCCCATGTTGACCCGTGAAATTGATTTGATCGAAGAGGTGGCGCGCCTCGACGGTTACGGTGAAGTGGAGGTTTCCCATCCGGTGGCGTCGGTGAGCCCGGTGCGCTTTTCCAAGATACAAACAGCGATCCGGCAGAGTAAAGAGGTTCTGCGTACCCTCGGCTATTCCGAGGCGGTCAACTACAGTTTTATCGAGAAGGGGCTGGCTCAATATTTTCTGAATACGTGGGGCGATAACATGTCGACGTTGATCCAGCTGGATAATCCCATCAGTTCGGATATGGATACCATGCGGCCCAGCCTTCTGCCGGGCTTGATCAAATCCGCCGCGCGCAATCTCAACCGGGGACAGAAGAGCGTGCAACTGTTCGAGCAGGGCCATATTTTTTTCAATAAAAAGGGCAAGGGCTCGCACGAAATTGCATGCCTCGCCGCGCTGGCCACCGGGCCGGTTCCCAACAGCGTGTGGAAGGACAACAGCAAGCCGTTCGACTTTTACGATTTGAAGGGCGCATTGGAAACTCTGGCGAATCATTTCCAGGTAGAACTGGAGTACCGTCCTGCCAACCGCGTTTTTATCGACTCCGGGCAATCGGCCAAAGCCCTGGTCGGCGGGCGGTGCGTCGCTTATCTCGGGCAGCTGGACCCGGCTTTGGCGCAACGCTGGGGACTGAACCTCGAAACCTTTGTGTTCGAAATGAATCTGGAAGAATTAGTGGCGGTGATTCCGGATCGGACCCGTTTTCAACCGATTCCCAAATTTCCCGAAACGTACCGGGACATTTCCATATTGGTGGATCAAAACGTCTCGGCCCAGGAGGTCAGCGATCTCATCCGGCAGGTGAGCGGTGCCCTGATCCGGCGCGTGGAGTTGTACGACCATTTTGAGGGCAAGCGGTTGCCCGAAGGCAAAAAAAGCCTGACCTTTGCCCTTTCTTTTCAATCCTCCGAGAAAACCCTGACAGATGAAGAGGTGAACCCCATTTTTGAGAAAATCGTGGATAGCCTTTCGGAACAGTTGGGGGCGGCCCTCCGCGAGTAAATTACTGTCCTTTCAAGCGGTTACAAGTGGATTGACACCTCCCGGCGGCGGTGGTAGGATTCGCCCATGCCCAAGATCCCGATGGATAAACTGGAAGAGTTGATTCCCCAGCTCGTCGAGGAAGCCCGGTTGTTGCGTGAGGACAACCAACGGTTGCAGAAGGAAGCCAGATCCTATCGCGTGGATCTGGAACGCTTCCAGAAAGACGATGTGAAACTCCAGAACAAAGTCAAACGGTTGGGGGAATTGGAAAGCGTGCATAAGCGTTTGGAAAGAGACCAGTCCAAAATCCGGTCCACCGTGAAGAACCTGTTGGCGGGCATTGAAAAAATCAGCGTCGGCCTGTAAAGACCATGAGCGAAAAAAACCAGATCACCGTTTACGGGAAAATCTATAAAATCAAAACCGATCTGACATCGGTGAATCCGCAGGACCTGGCGGATTACGTGAACGACAAGATGCACGAATTGTCGGGCGGCAATTCCAAACCGTCGACGGTCGACCTGGCTATTTTGACCGCTTTGAACATTGCCGGCGAATTATTTGAGATCAAAACGGCCGCCAAACAGGATAGGACCCACAAAAAATCGGACCAGAAAGAAGCGGACCAAAAGGCCCGCCATCTGGTGCAGATGGTCGAAAAAGAATTGGGGCGGATGCAGGCCTCCCGGGGCACTGGCAGGTGAGTTATCCCTTGAGGGGGTCCCGGACATTGTGCTAGGATATGTCTAGAAAGAAAGGGTATTGTGCTTCCCTGTGGTGCTCGAGTACAACATCAATTCTTGAGCCAACATGAAATGCAGGGGTCGAAACTGGCTGTGGTGAGCATGCCTCCCCGGAGGAAGCCTGAAACAGTTTACGGAGATCCCACCTGTCCTTGGCAGGTTCAAAAAATGATTTTGTGCACGGCATTCACGGGGAAGCATTTTTCTTAATAAAATGTTTAATGCACGGGGATAGACGGAGCCGGGCCGGTATCTTGAAAGAATCCGTAGACTCCTCCATACCCCAATTGGATGATCGTAATAATGAATGGATCGACAACCAAGGATGCGTTTTTAATTGATATAGATACTTGTTGCCTTCTGGAACTTTTGGAATATCGACCTTATCCCGCCGGGTCGGCCAGTGGTCAAGACCCATATCTTTCCTTGATTTCCTTCGATTCCGTTCGTATGTAACCCACGTCCTTTCCCGTGTGGAACCGGCTTTCATCGGATTCCCTGCGCGGGGCAAGACTCGTTGTGCGCTTTTTGAGACAGGCCCGGTGCGGCCGTGATTCCTTAATGGAATGAGCTGTCCATTGGGTGGCCGACGACCCGTCTGGAAAGGCAAGGGGGTATAGGAGCCGTGGCGACGGAAACACTTGTTCGGCAGAAAGCCGCGATCCGCAGGCAAATCCTGGATCAGCGGCGATCTCAGGACCCGGAGGTTCGGGCCGCCCATAGCCGTAGCATCATCACCGCCCTTTTGAGGCACGAAGCATTTATTCAAGCAAAAGCCGTACTCGTTTACCTGTCCCAAGACGAGGAGGTGGGCACCGATGCATTGCTGGCCCCGGCCTTGGAATCCGGGAAGCGCGTGTTTGTGCCGGTAATGGATCGGGACAGCGACGAACTCCGGATAGCGGAATTGCCCGGCCCCGATACCCGGTTTCAATTGGGGCCGTTCGGGATTCGCCAGCCGGTCGACGAGGATTTGAATTTTGTGTCAGCGGAGGCGGTCGATCTGGTGGTGGCGCCCGGTGTGGCGTTCGACCGCAAAGGCGGTCGTATCGGACACGGCAAGGGTTATTACGACCGCTTGTTGAGCCGCCTGGGTTCGCACGTGACCCGCGTGGCACTGGCGTTTGATTTTCAGGTGTTGGATACTGTTCCCCAGGATGGGAGCGATGTCCGGATGGACACCCTCATTACCGAGAAAAGTACGATGAACTGTTCCGGCATCTAGGGACCGGCGGAGTTCATTTTCATTATAGACGAAAGAGGATTTTACAATGGAAGTTTTCCAGAACATTCAGGTCAACCTGATGGCCCTTTTGGTCGGTGTGATCCTGGCCCTGGTAGTCGGATATTTGTTAGGCTATTTCCTCCGCAAAATATTCACCGATTTCCAAATTAAGGAAGCCGAAGCGCTGAGTGAGAAAATCATCAAGGAAGCCGAGCGCGAGTCGGGAACCCTCAAGAAAGAAGCCGCGATTGAGGCCAAGGAAGAAAAACTCGCCCTGATCAGCGAAGCCAGAAAAGAATTGGAAAGCAAACAGATTGAATTACGCGACAAGGAAAAAGACAATCGCCAGAAAGAAAACGAACTGAACACTCTGGTCGATAAAAACCGTGAATCAGAAAGAAACGTCGAACGCAAACAGCGGGAGTTGGCTGACGAACAGCAAAAGCTGGCTCAAAAAATTGAAGAATACAATCGGATGATTACTGAGGAGATTCAACGCCTGGAGGAAATCGGCTCCTACTCCGCAGAAGAGGCCAAGGAAGCGATTAAAAACCAGGTGGTGCAGAGCGCCCGTCTGGAGGCGGCCCGGGAAGTCAAAAAGATCGAAGAGAGCGCCAAGAACAATGCGGAGGATGAGGCCCGCAAAATCATCTGCCAGGCGGTGCAACGGCTGGCGTCGGATCAGGTCGCCGAATCGTCCGTGTCCGTGGTGGAGTTGCCGAACGATGAAATCAAGGGCCGGATCATCGGACGCGAAGGCCGAAACATCCGCGCACTGGAACATGCGACCGGTATCGATCTGATCATCGACGATACTCCCGGCGCCGTGGTGCTATCCGGGTTCGATCCCATTCGCCGGGAAATCGCCCGCCGCGCATTGGAAAAACTGACCCTCGACGGCCGCATCCATCCCGGACGCATTGAAGAAGTCGTCACCAAATGTAAAAAGGAAGTGAACGAAGGAATCCAGAAGGCCGGGGAACAGGTGGTCTTGGATGTCGGCGTTGACTACGTGCATCCCGATATGGTGAAAATGCTCGGGCGGCTCAAGTACCGGACCAGCTACACCCAGAACGTCCTCGAACATGTCAAGGAAGTGGCCTGGGTGTGCGGCGCCATGGCCGCCGAATTGGGATTGGATGTCCAGCTCGCCAAGCGGGCCGGCCTGCTCCACGACATCGGCAAAGCCATCGACCGGTACACCGACGGCACCCACACCCAGCTGGGCGTGGAGATCGCCATGAAATATAATGAACACAAATATGTGGTCAACGCCATCGCCTCTCATCACGAGGACGTTGAGCCGGAATCCCTGTATGCGGTGCTGACCGCCGCCGGGGATACTATTTCGGCATCCCGGCCGGGGGCGCGGCGGGAAATGCTGGAAACTTATGTCAAGCGGATGTCGCAACTGGAAGAAATCGGCAACTCTTTTAAGGGCGTGGAAAAAACCTATGCCATTCAAGCGGGAAGGGAAGTCCGCATCATTGTTGTTCCCGACAATATTTCCGATGACGAAGCCAATCTGCTGTCCAAGGATGTGGCCAAGCGGATCGAAAAAGAAGTCACCTATCCCGGTGAGATCAAAATTACGGTGGTCCGGGAATCACGTTACGTCCAACTGGCCCGCTAGGTATAAAGACGAAGGCTCCCGCAACCGCTGGAGCCCAATCTTGAGGACGCCGTATCCTTGATCGTCTAATCCAAAATCAAAATCCTGCATACTGTTCATGGAAGAATCCACAGACCTGCTCAAACTGCGCCGCGAAAAAGTTGCCGAGTTGCGCAAAAAGGGCGTCAACCCTTACATTAACCGGTTCAAGGTCAACGCTTTCATCGGCGATCTGACCAACGAGTTCCACTCATTTTCGAAGGAGGAACTGGAAGCCAAACCGCGGGAGTTTGTCGTCGCGGGCCGTATCATGACCCGGCGCAAACACGGCAAGACCACGTTCTGCAACATCAAGGACGGCTCCGGTGAAATTCAGATATACATTAAGAAGGACGATATCGGCGCCGACGCTTACGAATTATTTGCCAAGTTCGACATCGGCGATTTTATCGGCGTGGAAGGGCGGTTATCCAAAACCAAAACCGGCGAACTGACCGTCTTTTCCAAAAAGATCACCTTGCTGACCAAGTCGCTTTTACCGCTTCCGGAAAAATGGCACGGTCTCAAGGATGTCGAGTTGCGGTACCGCCAGCGGTATGTCGACTTGATCGTCAATCCCGAGGTGAAAGAAGTGTTCATTGCCCGCAGTAAAATCATCCAGGCGATCCGCAGTTTTCTCAACGAACGCAAATACCTGGAAGTGGAAACGCCGATGATGCAGTCCATCCCCGGCGGTGCGACGGCCAAACCGTTCGAGACCCATCACAACGCCCTGGACATGGACCTGTATCTGCGCGTGGCACCTGAGCTTTATCTGAAACGGCTGGTGGTGGGGGGCATCGAGCGGGTGTACGAGATCAACCGGAATTTTCGTAATGAAGGCATCTCCACCCAGCACAATCCCGAATTCACCATGCTGGAATTTTATACGGCCTATGCCGACTACCGGGACCTGATGGCGCTCACCGAGGAATTGTTGCGGTACATTGGACAAACCGTGTTCGATAAGCTGGTGTTTCCCTGCACCTTTGAAGAAAAAGGCGAGACCCGGGAGGGGACGATCGATTTATCCAAGCCCTTCCGCGAGTACACCTTCAAACAATCGCTCACGGAAGTAGGCAAAGTGCCGCCCGAAGCGGTGGCTACACAGGAGAAGGCGGTCGCCCATGCTCTGGAGCACAAGGTACTCCTCGAGAAGCGGGACACCTTTGGCAAGGTTCTGGGTAAACTGTTCGACCATTTTGTGGAACCGTTGCTGGTGCAACCCACCTTCATCACCGACTATCCGCTGGAACTCTCGCCCTTGTCCAAAAAAAAGGAAGATGATCCTGAATTGGTGGAGCGGTTCGAGTTGTTTATCGGGTGCCGCGAATTGGCCAACGCCTACACCGAGTTGAACGATCCTATTGACCAGAAGGAGCGCTTCGAACAGCAGGTAGAGCAAAAGGATGCGGGCGACGAAGAAGCGCACTGGATGGATCACGATTTCATCCGCGCACTGGAATACGGCCTGCCGCCCACTGCCGGCGAGGGGATCGGGATCGACCGGCTGGTGATGATGTTCACCAATGCCCAGTCGATCCGCGACGTTATTTTATTCCCGCAGTTGAAAAAGGAAGCCTGAACGGTTTAAGCTGTATTCAACAGTGACCGGTCCGATTTACCCATTCCTTTCCACGGAGCCCCATGAGTTACGAACTACGAATCAGCTGGCGCCATCTCTGCTCCCGCAAATCCCAGAAATTTATTTCCCTCATCACTTTCATTTCCATGGGCGGCGTGGCGTTGGGCGTCATGGCACTGATCGTGGTGATTGCCGTGATGACCGGGTTCGGCCAGAACCTGCGCGATAAAATCCTGGGAACCAACAGCCATATCGTGGTCACTCAGCTCATGAGCGGTGGGATGGAGGATTATGAAAATGTGCTTGAGCGGATTAAAGCCGTTCCCGATGTCAGAGATGCCGCACCGTTCATTCTCAAAGAGGTCATGCTGACGTTCGGGCAACGAAGCTCCGGCGTAGTGATCCGTGGAGTCGACCCGGACCGGGAAGCCAATATTTCCGATCTCCAGAAAAACCTGACGGCAGGCAAGCTCGTTTATCTGGACCGCGCCCCGCTGCGTCCCTCTCAGGACGCTTCCGGCATTCAGCGCAAGGGCATTATTCTGGGCGTGGAACTGGCCCGTTCCCTCGGTGTATCCATGGGCGACGTGCTGGGCATGATATCACCTTCCGTACGCATGACGCCGCTGGGCATCATCCCCAAAATCAAGATAGTGGAGGTGGTCGGCATTTTCGAATCTAAAATGTATGAATACGATTCCAATCTGGCGTTTATTTCACTGTCGTCTGCGCAATTGCTGTTCGGGATGAAGGACCGGGTATCGGGAATCGAGATCAAGGTCGACGATATCGATGCCGCAGGCCATATCGCCGCCGTCATCCAGGAAACACTCGGTGCTCCCTACTTTGCGCGCAGCTGGATGCAAATGAACAAGAATCTGTTTTCCGCGCTCAAGCTGGAAAAGATCACCATGTTCATCATACTGATTCTGATTATCCTCGTTGCCGCGTTTAATATCATCAGCACACTATTCATGGTGGTCATGGACAAGGCTAAGGACATCGCCGTTTTGAAATCCATGGGCGCAACGCGCGCCAGCATCATGAAAATTTTCAGCATACAGGGGTTGATCATCGGCGTGTGCGGCACCGCGTTGGGTTGCATCGCCGGGTTCTCCATTGTCCCCAACCTGAACGAAATCGTCGGGTTTATCGAACGGTTGTTTGACATCAAAGCGTTTCCCAGCGACGTGTATTACCTGGATGAGTTGCCTTCGCAAATCCAGTATTACGATTCGTTTCTGATTATCGTGTTTTCGATCCTGATCTGTTTCCTGGCCTCCTTGTACCCCGCTTGGCGGGCGTCCCGACTGGACCCGGTGGAGGGATTGCGTTATGAGTGAATCGTCGGTAAATTCAAAACCCTTGCTATCAGCCGTCGAGGTGCGCAAATCCTACACCACCAAAACCCAAGCCGTTCATGTGCTAGCCGGCGCCAGCCTCGAGGTTCATTCCGGAGAGATTCTGGGAATCGTCGGCGCTTCCGGCTGCGGAAAAAGCACGTTGCTCCATATTCTGGGAGGTCTGGACCGGCCGGAAGCGGGCCAAGTCTTTTTCAATGGACAAAATATTTTCGAACAGAAAAACGGTTTCCTCGAACAGTTTCGCAACCGGCATATCGGGTTTGTGTT
>JAPUGN010000173.1 GCA_027298165.1 Nitrospinota bacterium | reverse complement strand
TCCTTCGCCGGCGCCGCCTCGCCGTGCGCCGCGCGGTCCCCTTCGCCGCCGGCCAGGTACCCTTCCGGCTCCCCCCTGAACTTCTCCAGTCAACCGGTGCAGCAGAAATAATAGGTCTTGCCCTGGTGGTCCCAGCGGTGCTTCGCCGTCGCCGGATCGACGGTCATGCCGCACACCGGGTCCTGCGCCGGCGTGGAAACCATGTGATCGCTTTCAAGGTTCATGATCGTGCCTTCTCCAGATTCAAGCGTTGCCCTACCGGCCCGGCGCTCGCGGTTGGCGCCGCCTGTCCACGGTTTCCGTCCGTCCCGCTGGCGCCGGGGCCAGGGCGGGAACCGCGCCGATCGTCAGCGGACCATTCGGTGCGCTCCGGTCCTGCGGTTGAACTCCAGCCGCTTGACCAGGGAATCGTTGACGGTGACGATCTCGGCAATGATGGTTTTTTCGTCCTTCTCCTCCACCTTGCCCACCTTCAGCCGGTCGTTGCCGCGCCACGCCAGGCGGCCTTCGAGGATCTTGGTGACGTCTAAGTCCGGATAGCTCAGATAGGGGTCTATCAGTCAGCCCTCAGGGTGTGGATCTGGTGTCGGGACACCGTAACTATTAATGGCAGAAAATTAAGAGGGCAGGTTAGCCTATGGCTGATAGTTGGGCATCCCTGGGGTTTCCTTGTCTTTTTTGTCTGAGCTGAGAGAATAATCGCCGGGCCGGAAGTTAGAGTCGTCAGCGTAACAGGGAATTTCTCCATCCGAGTACTGGAACGGTTCAAGATCGACTCGCAGTTCGGCAGTTCGGTCTTCACTGGTCCAGACCACGGCGAATACGTGTGGATTGGTCACCGTTATCGTCATGCCGGCGGGGCGTTTGATGCAGTCGAACTTGGCGATGATGCCCCGCATGTGCGGCAGGACGACGATGCGGTCGGCTTGCTGATTGCCGAGGGTGACGACCGTACTGCGCCACAGCCTGCCGCCCTCGAAGATTACTTCCCCGGGACGGCCCACTTCCAAAATTGGTTTTTGCAGGAGGGTAGATTGGCGGATGTAGGGCCGTTCGATGACGCTGTATTTCAGTTTCGCGGAAATCTCATCGACGGCGCCGGGCAACCGCACCCACATTTCTGAAGGTTTTGGCTCCTCATCCTTGCAGATTTCAGTAGCCCTTTTACGAACTCCCATGATGGACCAGGCGCCGATTTTCCTCTTGTTAATCCAGCACCGCCAAATATTGAGCTTGAGGCCCCGCCACCAACCTGGTACGGAGATGACGGCGGAAAGGGTGTGTTGGACGGGGATATGGATGGCCTCGTCTCCGTCTTGGTAACGGGGGCCGAGAAGCCATCCAAAACGCACGGTCCGATCCTTTTCAATCTTTTTTTCTTTACGCTTGTCTTTTGTCCTCTTGTCATCTGTCCCGTTATCTTCACCGCCTGGTCCCAGGTCGTGATCGCCGAGGCCGACGACCAGGGGATTGCGGCGGATTCCTTGCAGGCTTTTCTCCGACTCGCTGAGAATATTTATCACGGCCCCGGCAACCGCCGCGCCGCTGGAAAGGCCGCCCTTGAGCATGATGCGGGCCGTGTCCTGCTTCGCCAGGAGGGAGGAGATGCGCTCGACGATTCCCTTGGGCGTGACGCCGTAACTGAACGCCTTGGTGTCGCGGGTAAGAGCGTCCATGAACTCGGTTTTGACTATCCAATCTTCACCACAGTCTTTTACCGTCTTCTTATCCAGCGCGGTTTTCGGTTCCCAGCGCGAGTGCAAAATCATCCGGCAATTACCGAACTCACATCCCTGCTTTTCGAACTTGAAAAAGCAAGACAACGGAACGTCCGGCAGGTCGAGTCGTGGTTGCCCGGAAAATTTATGGATGGCAAAATCAACGATGGTTTCCTCGATCATCTGCAACGTAATTGACCCTGCCAGGGTGCAGACGTAACCCCACAGGGCAGGTTCGAACATCTTGCGGGTCTGAATATTGTCTTTGCGGACCAAATTAGCTTTGACGAAATTTTTATAGACCGGCACGAAATTGCGGCAGGTCTTCGCGTCCATATAACCGGGGGGCGAAAGGGTGTTCGTGTTGCCGCGGCGCATTCCGGAATCACCCTCCGCTTTAGAATCACCCTCCGCGTTAGCAAGAGACGTGCGTACGGTATCGAAATGTTTGAGCGCAATTTTGAGGAAGACGAACTCTTTGCCCAAGTCGTCGTTAGCGGTCTCGCTGGAAATCTTCCTTCGCAGACCGATTGCAGCCTCCAGGGAAGCATCTATGAGGTCTGCGGTCGGCAGGCAGGGCATAAATACAGTTTTGATTTTATTAATTTTTTTTTCGCCTTTTGAAGTATAGGTGTTGTCGGCGGCCTTACCGTCCATCTGGTCCCAAACCGGAACACGGAACGTCGGTCGATTTTCTTTTTCTTTCCCATTCTGCCGGTGTTTAAAGGTGCAGGCTCTTAGAAAAAGGCGTCTGGCTATTTTTGTTTTCTTGTCCGGCGACAAGGTGGGCGCATATTGCCCCCGGGTGCCAGCACCTTCGCCTGCGGCCTGTCCTCGGCAGGCGTGATCGCCTGCTTGTCCACCGTCCGCACTACAATCTGGCTTGGACGGGTGAGGTGGCGGACCGAACGCAAGATTCGCAATGCTATACCCTTTCGCTTTGAGATTCCCTTCCAGGTAACCTTTGAATCCCATGGCATTAAACCAGTTGTGGCCGCGACGGGCCAGGATGATATAAAGACGGATCAGTTTGCGCGCATGATCGTCATTCTCGGCCCATTTTTTTTTGACAAGCAGATTCGCTGTTTCCGCCAGCAGGAAGTTGTGAAGTTCCGTCCTCTCCATATCTGTTTTGCGTTGGTCGCCACCCAACCGCCCGAATAGGTTCTTGGCCCGGTCTATATTCGCCCGATTGAACAGCCGTTGCAGGTGTTTGTGCCAGCTTTCATAGATATGCCGATAGTTGGCAAGTTTATTCAGTTGTTCATCGAGGAGCCCGGCCAGCTTCTTGGCTTCCTCCTGTTGTTCGGCAAGTTGCGCCGCGTCCTTTTCGGTAAACTGCTTGGAGAGTTGCTCGGCCAGTTGCCGCGCAATGTTCTTGGCTTCGGTCTCAACAGTTTCATCCCGGCCATCCTCTTTGGCCTCGATCAGGATGAAGGCCAGTGATGAGGTGTCCTCCCCCGGCACCAGGGTCGCATCGAAATTGAGCCGGTATAACGTGTTCCCTGCGATGTCGTGCTGGTCGTCCAACTGGGTCTGCATCAGTTCGTCGCGGATCGCCTCCCGGAAGGCATTGTGATCATGAAAACGGTCTACGTGGAGGCCCTGAACCGGCTCATTACCGCCACCAGACTCCCCCTTGTCACCGGGTGCCGCCGCGTTGTTCAGTGCCTGGAGTACTGCCGGGTCCACGCCTTTACCCAATGCCGCGACGTCCAACATAATGCGCCGCCGCATGCGCCTGACCGTTCGCGCCTGAATCCGCTCCTCGAAATCCTTATCCATGCCCTTGAGCTGCTTGCGCAGCCAGTTTTCCTGTTCGAACCGGTCGTTGACCAGGCGTTCGCGGGTATAGACCTTGGGCGCGTCGATGATGATTTCCCCATGGGTCTCCATCATGCCCAGACGATCGGCGCCCCACCAAAATCCGGCGATGACGGGGACCGCAAGGACGATGACGAGGGCCGCAAGGACCAGGTACCCTACTATCTTCTTGCTTACCGCGCCTGAGACAGCAGAGGTGATCCATGAGGCCACCGCGCTGATGCCACTGGCGATGCGGGTCAACCAAGATCGATTGCCGCCGCCGCCACCCTGGCCGTTCGCCGGTGGTTTGGGTTGCCTAGCCAACGAGTTCGAGCTCCTGTTCCATATCGTCGAGGACGGCGTCGATGACCGCTTTTTGCGTGAGACGGCAGAACAGCGTTTCCGTCACATCGAAACGGCCTTTTTCGAAGAATTTGTTGCCGGGCGCGCCAGCGCCGCAAAACTCGAAGTAATCGCAGCTTTCCCGGCAGGCGCGGACTCCGCGCTCGATCTCGCCCATGGTCTTCCGGAATGCGGGGTGGGAAAGGATTTCCCTGAAACTCCGCTCATGGACGTTTCCGAACAGGAAATTACCGTAAGTTTCCGAACGGGCACCAAGCAGTTCCGGCGAAAACGTGCTGATGTTACCCTCAACGTCAATGCTGAGAATGCGAAATGGAACAGTCTGCTGGTTCCGCCCGGGCATATCGTTGGGGCGGGCGATGGCGGCGAAAGCCGTGGTGAACTCCCGGATGGTCAAGGTCCCCGGCGGTTGGGATTTCTGGCGTTCGATGAAACGGCGCAGGAATTGCCCGAAGGCAGCCTCGGCACCCTCCCGTTCCAGGCTGGACGAGGCGTTGGCGGCTTCGATCTCTTCGATATTGAAACCCACCTGACGGATGCCGTTTGATACATAAAAATCGAACAGTTCGTCGGCGTGATCCAGGGTATCGGCCGTGACCACGGTGATGACGTGGAATCCGAGCCCGCTCTCTTGCAGGAGGCGTACTCCACGCATGCATTTCTCAAACGAACCCGTGCCACGCCGGGTCTTGCGGTATCTGTCGTGAAGCCAGGCTGGGCCGTCCAGGCTGACGCCGATGCGCACATCATACTGTTTGAAGAAGTGCACCCATCTTTCATTGATGAGTGTTCCGTTGGTCTGAAAACTGTGGTCAATGACTGTGTTTGGGCCTTTTGCTTCCGCCAAAAGCGCGATGGCTTCTTCGTAGTATTCGATGGGGAGCGTCAAGGGTTCGCCCGCATGCCAGACGACCGTGAGGCGCTGGCCCAGCAGATCGCTCTCATGAAGACGTTCCGCAATTTTCTTAAGGGTCTCCAGGCTCATCCGCCGGGTGTTTTCGCGGTCCGGCAGATAACAGTAGGAGCAATCGATATTGCAGAAAGGCGTACCCTGCAGCACCAGAAGTTCGATCGAATGATTGTCCGGAGGCGGCAAAGAGCCTGTCTGTTGATTGATCGGGTCCATGCGGTGAGCTCCGGGCAAAAGACTCAGTAGTTCCACCAATAGTTGGGCCAGTTATTCCAGAAATTTGGCCAATTCCCCCAGTTGTACCATTGTGAGAGCTGTTTCAGTTTGGATTGGGTTTCTGGCGGTAGTTTGTCCTCGTCAGCCAGGCGCGCACGGACGCGTTTGACCCGATCGCTTACCTGTTGCACGCTAACGCTTTTGTCGGCAAATTCGCGTTGAAGGCTGGCCTCAACGGGCATTGGTGAGAACACAAAAAGGAGACTGGAAATGGCGCCGACCAGTGCTTTGATAGCGCTTCCACGTATAAACCGGGCCACAAATTTGCGCCTCAATGTGGATATTATCCGGCTCACGCTCCCTCCCCCCGTATTTTTTTTAAAGTAGCCGACTAATCCGAAGAACAGCCGTACCAAAACTGCAAGATGCCCCATGAATACACCCCGCGGTTGCCTTTGATTGTTCTGGCAATCTGATTAATGATTTAGCAGGAAATCAATTAAGGCAGGGCACTTTCAGCCGACATTCCCCAAAAACTATTAAACCGGGATTTCCCAGATGACTCCTCCCAAGCACCGAAAACGGTAGCACAATCGAGCATCGATTGAAAGCGTGGCCATTAATTCTCGTTTGGCGTCTTGGGTTGGGCCACGCGGCGCATCCGAGCCCCCGTCAAGGTGCATTCGGGTGCGCGAAAACGGTCGTTCGGCAAACGCCGAGCGCCCGGCCCCCGCCGGTTCAACCGCGCATCGATGACACGCGGCGTCAGGTCGGTGCTGGCTTCGACCGCGGGCGAAAACGGGCCCGACGTTGCGGTTATCGGTCAATGGAGCGCAGTATGGACCTTACAGTGACTGGAAGGTCAAGGGGTTTCGCGGCCGGCGGTCCGGGCGGGCCGCACTTGACGCTGGCAGGGCCGCACTGCATGATTCCGGCCGGCTCCCCGGTGGGTGGCCCGGGCGGGGCGGGCCATGGGCCATCCGTTTTCACATTCAGGTTGAGGAACGTGTGCTTAGAGTTTTGAAATGTTTCTCTTAATCGACAATTACGACAGCTTTACCTACAACCTGCGCCACTACCTGGGCTAGCTCGGCGCCGGGGTCGAGGTGAGGCGCAACGACGCCCTCGGCGCCGACGAGGCGATGGCCCTGGCCCCCGAGGGACTCGGCCTGTCGCCGGGTCCCTGCGATCCCGACCGCGCCGGTCACTGCCTCGAGCTGATCG
>JAPUGN010000172.1 GCA_027298165.1 Nitrospinota bacterium | reverse complement strand
CTCTCCTGATGAACCTCAAGGCGATCTTCAATGTTATCGGCATCCTGCTGATCCTGCTTTCCGGCATCCTGCTGGTGCCGCTGGCGGTCTCGCTGTTTTACGCCGATCCCGCGCCGAACCATCAATGGACGCCGGTGGCGGCTTTTCTCGCATCCTGTATCGGTTCCGGTATCACCGGCCTGCTGCTCTGGAAACTACTGCCATCCGGCATCGAAAAACTGCGGGAGCGCGAAGGCTTCGTGATCGTTGGCGTGGCTTGGCTGATCATCACCTTTTTCGGAGCCTTGCCGTTTTATCTGACGGGCATCTGCCCGCAGTTCGTCGACGCCTACTTTGAAAGCATGAGCGGCTTCACCACCACCGGCGCATCGATTCTGACCCACATCGACACCCTGCCCCACGGCATTCTGCTCTGGCGGAACCTGATGCAATGGCTGGGCGGCATGGGGATCATCATCCTGTCGCTGGCCATCTTCCCGGCATTGGGGATCGGCAGTTTCCAGTTGTTCAAAGCCGAAATCCCGGGCGGCGCCACGGTGGAGCGCATGAAACCGCGCCTCGCGGAAACCGCGAAAGTGTTGTGGAAAACCTACCTGGTGCTAACGCTTGTGGAAATCGTCCTGCTCAAGGCGGGGGGTATGGGGCTGTTCGACGCGGTCTGCCACACATTTTCGACCATGGCGACGGGAGGCTTCTCGCCGCACCAGGCCAGCGTCGGGTACTTCAACAACCTCTATTTTGAAACCGTCATCATGCTGTTCATGTTCCTGGGCGGGATGAACTTCGCACTTCATTACAATCTCATTCTGGGAAACTTCAAAGTCGTTTTCCAGAATCCGGAGTTGCGTTTTTACGTTTCAATGATGGTCATTGCGGTGGCCATCACCACCCTGGGCCTGGCGTACGACTCCGGCGACAGTCTGGGACATGCGTTCCGGCGGGCGGCGTTCAACGTCGTTTCCATCAATTCCACCACCGGTTATACCACCGACGATTTCAACCTGTGGCCCGATTACCTCAGAATCCTCATGGTGGTCATCATGATGGTGGGCGGCTGTTCCGGGTCCACCAGCGGCTCGTTCAAAATCATCCGTGTCATCATTCTATTCAAAGTCATTGCCCGCGAACTCCAGAAACTGATTCATCCGCGTGCGGTGGTGCGCATCAAGGTGGGTCAAAAACCCCTGCCGCCGGATTATGTGATGAATGTGGTGGCGCTGGCGGGATTGTTCCTGGGGCTGACGGTGGTGGGATGCATCGCCCTGACGTGGATGGGGGTCGATTTGACCACGGCGCTCACTGCATCCGTCGCCTGCCTGTTTAATATTGGCCCCGGTATGGGGCAGGTCGGCCCCACCGCAAATTATGCGGCCCTTCCGGAAGGCGGAAAATGGATTATGATTTTATGGATGTTAATGGGCCGCCTGGAAATTTTCGGCATCCTGCTGTTGTGCCTGCCCGTCACCTGGAGGAAATAGCCACTATTTCATTGATTTTGACCCCCTGATTGATTAGTATCCTTCTGTTTCCTTTCAGACGAATAATCGGGCGAATCGACCCCTCAACACCCTTATTCGTTTTCCCGATGAATGGATTGATATTTTCAATTCCTCAACCAGAACCGAACACTGTATTGTAAGCTTTCAAAATTTCCCGCTCACAGGGAAACTTTCATGATAAGGATTGACCTGGAATGAACACACCATCGAATCCTCTTAAAATTACGGAAGTGGTTTTAAGAGATGCGCATCAATCGCTGTTGGCCACTCGCATGAAAACCGAGCACATGCTTCCGATTGCTGAAAAGCTGGATTCCGTCGGCTTTTTCTCGCTGGAGATGTGGGGCGGCGCCACGTTCGACACCTGCATCCGCTTTTTGAACGAAGATCCGTGGGAGCGGTGCCGGTTACTCAAAAAGAAAATGCCCAACACCCCGTTCCAGATGCTGCTCCGGGGGCAGAACTGCGTGGGATACCGCCATTATGCCGACGATATCGTCGAACGGTTCGTCAAACAATCGTCCGACGTGGGGATCGATATTTTCCGCATCTTCGACGCCCTGAACGATCTGCGCAATATTGAAGTCGCCGTCAAAACCGCCAAGAAATGCGGCGGCACCGTGGAAGGCTGCATCAGCTACACCGTCAGCCCGGTCCACAACATGGACCTGTTCATCAAAATGGCCAAGGGTCTGGTCGACATCGGATCGGACATCTTGTGCATCAAGGACATGGCAGGTCTCTTGACCCCGCAGGTGACCACGCCCCTGATCCGCGAACTCAAGAAGGCCATCAAGATTCCCATTCATCTCCACACCCACGCGACCACCGGCCTGGCAGGAATGAATATCCAGTGCGCCATCGATGAGGGAGTCGATATGGTCGATACCGCCATCTCTACGCTGTCGATGGGCACCTCGCATTACGCGACCGAGTGTGTGGTGGCCTCCCTGCAAGGCACGCCCCGGGACACCGGATTGGACATGCACCTGTTGGAGGAAATCGCCGATTACTTCAAAGGTGTGCGCAAACATTACTCCCAGTTTGAGAGCAACTTCGTCGGAGTGGATATCAAAATTCTCGAATCGCAGATACCCGGCGGCATGATCTCCAATATGGAAAACCAACTGCGCGAACAGAACGCCCTCGACAAACTTGAGGAAGTGCTCAAGGAAGTGCCCCGCGTGCGGAAAGATTTGGGATACCCGCCACTGGTCACCCCCACCAGCCAGATTGTCGGCTCGCAGGCCACGTTGAACGTGCTGACCGGCGAGCGCTACAAGATTGTCACCAAGGAGACGCGCGAATGCCTGCTGGGCAAATACGGCAGACTTCCGGGGGAAGTCGATCCGGAACTTTTGAAGAAAGTGGCGAAGGACCAGAAACTCAACGACTGCCGTCCCGCCGACTTGTTGGAGCCGGAATGGGACACCGTGGTCGAAGAAGCATGAGACAAGGCCAAAACCGACGAGGACCGTCTGACGTATGCCATGTTTCCCAAGGTGGCGTTGAAATTTTTTGAAACCCGCGGCAAGCCGTTGCCCGAGCCGGCGGCTCCGGCACCCCCACCCGCGGCGGTCCCCGCACCGG
>JAPUGN010000171.1 GCA_027298165.1 Nitrospinota bacterium | reverse complement strand
CGGCTGTGACCGGTGTATCGAGGTTTACGAATTGAGAGCAGGAACGGCTTGATTTTTCAGCCATTTGTGATAAGTTGAGCAATTAAAATTTCCTTTCGGTTTGAATTAAACTACACTTGTGAACCGGGCCAGCCCACCAGGCCCGTGGGGATGCAAGGCTTGAGGTTTTAAACGGTGTTTGGACCGTGTGCTGGTCCGACTATTTTTAGGGAGAGTCCCATGTCCGAAGTGAGCGAAGTCAAAGAGCAAGATCCGATCTTGGTGAAATTTGGTGAAACGGGTTCCTTGGAAGAATGCAAAGAGCAGAGAATAGCCATGCAGTTGGCCCGTGGCCGGATTTACGACATTCTGTCCAATGGGTTCAGTTATCCGTGGAACCGGAAATTTTTCCGTCCCAAGTCCCTGCTGGAGCCGTTTGACGTGGTTCTTCTGGATGAAGGAGACTGGGGCAAGATAAAGGAAATGGTCGCACGTTTCGGCAAGTATCTCCCCAATATGGCATTGAAACAGGTGCAACAGGAGTATGTCAGCGTATTCGGGCACGCGGTTTCCCAGGAATGCCCGCCCTACGAAATGCAATATGGAACGGAAGGCGGTATTCAGTCCCAGACAGACGTGTTGATCCAGCTCGGTGGTTTTTATGAAACCTTCGGGTTCGAGTTCCCCAAAAGCCGCGGCAAGGAGCGGGTCGATCATCTTTCCGTCGAATTGTCCTTCATATCCTACCTATGTTTCCGGGAGGCCTACGGCATCACCAACGGTCACGACGAGAAGAAAATCGCCGTGGTGCGCTCCACCGCCAAAAAATTCATCCGGAACCATATTGGACGATGGACGCCTCTGTTTTGTATTTTTACTTCCCGCAAGGCGGAGCGCGGTTTGTACAAGGACATGGTCGATATTCTGTCCCTGATGGTGCATAATGAATGCGCCTTGCTGGATGTGAAACCCATCAAGGTGGAAGAACCGGAGTACCGATCCCTTTCCTACAGTATGGAAAACGATCTGGTTGCCAACGCTCCGGCCGAATGTGAACCCATTAAATAACCTGCCTTCACTGCATTAAGATCAGGTTCCCCTCCAAAACGGGACCGAACAAGTGGCTGACTGCAAAACCCTCATTGCGGTTTTACTTGTCCTGTGGACCATGGCGACTCCCACTTCCGCCGGTGCTGCCACGATTGAAGCGGTCCGCGTCCACGGCGAAATTCCTATCAATCCCTCCGATGTGTTCTGGTCCAATTACGGCCCGACCAAAGGCAAGCACAGCGTTATTGATTTGCAACCGCAAATGATTACCAATCCCATGTGGCCCGCACCGGCGACCAAATGGGTCAGCGTCAAAGCCGCCAGCAATGGGAAGGAGATCGCCATTCGCCTGGAATGGTTCGACCCCACACGCAACGATATCATGGTCCAGAATCAGCAATACAAGGACCAGGCGGCGTTGATGTTTCCGGTGGACCCCTCGGGTCTGATACCTCCGTTCACCATGGGCGGCGAGGGAGAGCGTGTCAACATCTGGCAATGGAAGGCTACCTGGAACAAGGAGGGCGCCGGCCACGCCGGTAACGAGATGATGCAGGACCTGGAAGGCCAGTACAATTACATGGCGATGGGGTCCGGCAGTTATTACATTTATGAGCCGAGCGGGAAATTGGTCCGGTCTCCCAAGCAACAACCGAAGGTCTCCGAACGTCACACCCACATTGACCCAGGCATGGGAAAAAACGAGGGCGTGTTCAACCCCGGCCGCGCCACCGGTAATATTATGTCCGACAACACCCTGCGGCGGTCGCCGGTCGAAGACCTCAATGCCGAAGGATTCAGCACGCTCACCACCCAGGCCCATCAGGATGTCGATGGCAGTGGCAACTGGAGCAACAACCGCTGGATGGTCGTCTTCAAGCGTGCCCTTAAAACGAAGGATCCGAACGACACCCAGTTTTTAGGAGATCAAATCCCCATCGCCTTCGCCATCTGGAACGGGAACAACAAGGAAAGAAACGGCCAGAAAGCCCTCAGCATTTTTCAAACCTTGAAATATTAAATTCCGCCTATAGATTCGAACCATCATAACCTTTGTTACAAAGGGAGTTATCGGGGTTTGGGTGTGGGTTTTTCGGGCTGGAATTTTTTATTAAAACCTGAGATTATACCTTTGCATCTTAATAACGACATTTTTTGTGTCGTATTCAGCATTTTAAATATCAACACCGCCCCGCCGAATTTGGGCCGGGGCTTAAATAGCCTTATTTTTGAAATTTCATCGGGATCGATTCAGAGCGGGTCGAGTGCGCTCTCAGGTTTTGGAACCTTTTTAATATCGGATTATTGGATTGAAAGTTCTATAAGCTGAAATAGTATTTGTGCGGGAAGGCGTTCTTGCCTGTGAACCCGGATGAAGTCCGTAAAAATAAGGCCCACTGTGCCTTATGTTTGTGTTTGATCCTTTAAACCAGGGGCTTGAGCTCTTGGCCAAGAGGGATTTGCAAAAAGCCGAATCTCTGTTCCTCAAGGTGATCAACGATCCTTACGTCCAATCGGAGGATCTAGATCGTGCCCGTTCCTACCTGAACGATATCCGGTCCTGCCAGACCGGTAGCAAAACCCTGGATTTTGATCAGTATAAAAAGCTATCCCGGAAAACCATCGTCTCTCTGGACATGGTGGACGACCTGCTCGCTTCCATCTATTTTTCTTCCAGTGAAACCTACGAGGATTTCGACCGCGAGATTCGGGAACAATCCCAGAGCATCATCAGCCGCATCAAGCAGATTAAAATCCGGGACATCGGGGCACGGGACGATCTGTTTCAAAAAATGGAAAAGAGGGGAATACAAACCGTCAAGAAGGCGTTGGCTGCTGGAAAAACCAACGGCAGTTCCGGAGGCTTCGATCTGTACCGGTGGAAAACCGTGTACCGCAAATTTATTGAAATCATGAACCCGATTCTACTGGAGCGCCACATGGAGCTTCTGGAATATATCCTGATCACCGGCGAGATCGAATTGCTCGACGATCCCAAGCTGACCGTGCTCACCCCCAAGTACCGATGGATCATCGAATCCACATTGAAATCCAAGTGGTATCTCCTCCGCAGTTATTTTTTCAAGGCGCGGTCGGAGATTCAGGGACAGTTCAATAAAAAGGAAGGGACCCGCAAGTATTGGGAGGAAGTAAAATACAAGAAAATCAAAATGTTCGAAAAATGCGGGTTCCATGAAAAAAATATCCAGAAGTTTTTGTATATCGACAAACTGAATTACAGAACCCTCCAGGACATTTACGAATTTGCCCACAACCTGGAATTGAATTTGACCCCCCGGGATGTCAGCCTGGCTCTGCGCGGCGTGGGCAAGGCCCGCGACCACATCAAGGAACGCGGGGGGTACCTGATGGGTACCCGTAAGGAATTCCAGGACCGGCTGATCGAGCTGGGCTTCAGCACTGAGAATGCCTATCAGATTGCCCGTCAGGCCAAGAAGGCGAACAATCATCAGATCGCCGAATCCTACCAGCAAGCCATGCAGGTGGCGCGGGAAGAAATTTACTGGTACCGGGTGCCGCCGCAAAACACCCCCTTCAGGAAGGATATCGAGGACCAGTGCGGCAGGCATTTGAGCACGGTGCGGATTCACCTGTTCGACCGGGGCCGGCTGAACAAATTACTCCTGCAAAACGGTAAACCGCTGATCAGGCAATACCTCATACAGGCGTACGGGGAGGATGTGGTGGACCTGCATTGTTACTTCCGACTGGAAACCATTCACCAGTACTACAAGCTTAAATTTTTCCAATATCATAAAGACGCCCTGCCCAGCGTCTCGGAATTGATCAAAATCAGCCGCAAGGATTTTCAGCCCATGCTGATCGAGGGATTCAATTCCTTCGTGAAGAAAAAACGGCTGAACATTCCAGACGCCCTGATGCAGGCCCTGAAAAAGCACTTCTCCGTCACCGAATGGGAGGATGCCTACACCACTCCTGAAGAAAAGTTTTTACTACGCGCCTGGTTTTTGATGGACCACGGGGCGTCGGTGACGCAGGGATTGATCCAGAAGGGAGTTTTGGATCCCGGATCGGATATGTGGGGGTTTCTGAAAGGTCAGGAGCCGGATTGCAAAATCTGATTCAGCCGGTTCTGCATATCCCTTAACGGCATCAGGTCGCCTTTTTTAGAAGCCGCTTCAATTCCCTTTTTATAGACCTCCGCCGCTTCTTCCCTGAGCTCCAGCTTCTCCAGCGCCTTGCCCAGAATCAGGTAAGCCGCCGAATGATCCTGATAATTCTCCACCACCGTTCGGAGCGGTCCCACGGCCTCCTCGTATTTGCCGGTATCCAGGTAAATGGAACCGAGGCCGAAATTGGCCACTTGGTCGACCGGATCGATCTCCAGCACTTTGTGGAACATCTCAACTTGACGTTCCCGCTCCTCTTGTTGCTGGGAGTCCTGCGCCGCGCGGGCTTTCTCCGCCTGTTTATCCTCGATCAATTTTTCAAACTGGATGGCCGTGGCTTCGGCTTTTTCCAACTCCGCGTCCTCGATGCGGCCCTGTTCCATGTAATAAATGGAAAGGTTGGTGTGCGCCATGATTTCCTGCGGGTCGATTTCCGCGAGTCGTTTCATCAGCGCGATGGCCTCGTCCAGTTTGTTCTGCTTGGACAGCATGACCCCCAGCGCCTCGTACCCGGGAGCAAATTTCGGATCGAGAGCGATCGCCTCCCGCAACAGTGCGATCGGGCTGTCCAGGTTTTCCTCTTTTTTGAACAGAGCCAGGGCATCCTGGTGGAGTTGTTTCGCCCGCTCGGTTTTACCCGCGGTCTGGTAAAACGGCAACAAACAGGTGGTGACCTTTGCCGATTCTCCATTCAAGGTGACTTCGTAGGTTTGGTCAGGACTGCGAAAATCTTTCTGCAGGTAGGCCAGGGCGATCACCTTGTCCAGCGAAGGGGAATAGACCGAACTTTTGACCACACCGATTTTTTTGGTTTTCATTTGGATCCGGGCGTCCATGGCGGGCAGGGTATTCCCGTCCAGGACAATGCCCATCAGCGCGAAAGCCGGAGAGCCGTAGGTTTTGATCCGGGCAATCACCTCCTGCCCGATGTAACAGCCCTTGTGGTAACTGACCGAACTGTGCTCCAGCCCTGTTTCCGGAAGGATGTGGCTTTTATCCATGTCGCGGCCATAAACTGGAATGCCCGCTTCGATTCTCAGGGTATCTCGGGTTTCCGTGCTGATCGGAATAATGCCCACCGACTCCCCCGCCTTCTGAATCGCCTGGATCAGGTCGGATTGATGCGATTCGGCACACGCCAGGACATAGCCTTCTTCCCCGGTCAGGTTTTTACAGATCACTTGAGTTTCGTGTCCGGCGATGTTCGCGGTGAACACATCGTTGGTGTTGTGGAGTCCCAGGCTCGATTCGGTCAGGCGCTCCAGCAGGACAGGACTTTTCGGACCCTGGAGGGCGACCAGGAAATTGCAAGGCACCTCGGTGTTCCACGCAATATCCTCGCGGAAATGATATTCCTTCAGTTGATTCATCAGCGGTTCCCGCTGGTGGATTTCAATGAGGATCAGTGCCGCCGTATCCGAGGTTTTGTGCAGGGAGAAATTACCCAGCAGGCGCGCTTTGCGGTCGACCAGCGCGTTGTTCAGGCCGGCGCCGGTTTTCAGGTTGACCACGTCGTTCGTGGTCTGTGATTGCAGAAATGAAAATGTGTCCTTGCCCGCCGCTTCCACCAGGCAGAAGTCCTCCAGCGGAAAGTAGACGCAACCCTCGCGGGCCTGCTGGTGTTCTTCTGTGAGAGTAGTGATCGTCATGGCGGGTTCAGTTTATCCCGTTTAGGAAATAAAAAAGCGCATCGGCGATAACACCGGATGCGCTGACCGGGCAACGCCCGGGCGGAGTACCTCCGCTGGTAACTTTTAAACCTCAGTTGGCGGAGGTAACTTTTCAATCGAGTCCTAACGCCTCAGCCAAGTTGGGTCCAGCGGTACGCTGGCCGAGCAGTTAAGTGAGGGAAAACGACTCCCCACAACCGCAGGTGGATTTTGCGTTGGGATTGACGAACACAAACCCTTTGCCCTGCAATCCACCCTGATAATCCAATTCCATCCCCTTCAGGTAGATCAGGCTTTTGGGGTCCATGAACACCTGGAATCCTTCGTGCTCGATCACAGTATCGCCCTCCTCTTTCGGGGAGAAACCGAGGTCGTAAGAGAGACCGGAACAGCCGCCGCCCTTGACGCCGAGGCGCAAACCGACGCCGGATTTGTTTTCCTGCGCAATGAGTTTTTTCACTTCCTCCGAGGCGAGGGGGGTGATGGAAACGAATTCTTGAGTATCGGGCATTGAAGGCTCCCTGCAAAAAAAGGTTGAACTGTTGTATTAGATACCGAAATGGCCTTTTGG
>JAPUGN010000170.1 GCA_027298165.1 Nitrospinota bacterium | reverse complement strand
CGAAAAAGACTTGTCCCGCGCCCTGGAGAAATCCATTAAAACAGGCAAGCCCCTTCGAGTCAAGGCTGGCTTCGATCCCACCGCGCCGGACCTGCATCTCGGCCACACGGTGCTGTTGCAGAAGATGAAACAGTTCCAAGACCTGGGCCACGAGGTGGTGTTTCTGATCGGGGATTTCACGGGAATGATCGGCGACCCGACCGGCAAATCCGAAACCCGCAAAAGCCTGACTTCGGAGGAGGTCCAGGCCAACGCCAAGACCTACCTGGAACAGGTTTACAAAATTCTGTATAAAAATAAAACCACCATCATGTTCAACAGCGAGTGGATGAATAAATTTTCCTCCACCGACATGATCAACCTGGCCGCGCGCTACACTGTCGCCCGCATGATCGAACGCGACGATTTCCAAAAGCGCCTAGCCAACAACCTGCCGGTCTCCATCCACGAACTGTTATACCCGTTGATTCAGGGCTACGATTCGGTGGCCATGAAGGCGGACGTGGAACTCGGCGGCACTGACCAGAAATTCAATTTGCTGGTGGGGAGAGACCTGCAACGGGCTTACCAGATGAAACCGCAGAACATCATCACCATGCCGCTGCTGGAGGGAACCGACGGCATCCAGAAGATGAGCAAAAGCCTCGGCAACAGCATCGGGGTCATGGACCCGCCGGGCGACATGTTCGGCAAGATCATGTCCATCTCTGACGATCTCATGTGGCGCTATTATGAATTGCTGAGCAATGTTCCCGCGAACGATTTAAAAGCGCTTCGAGCCAAAGCCGAAAACGGGGAGATGAACCCGAAGAACGCGAAAGTGCAACTGGGGAAAGAGCTGGTGGGGCGTTACCATTCGGAAGATGAAGCAGAGCAGGCGGCCCGGGAATTTGAAAATGTGTTTAAGGATAAAAACCTGCCGACGGATATTCCCACGTTGCCAAGCTGGGGTGCGGAATCGCGTTGGATCGGGAAAGTACTGGCTGACTCCAAGGTCTGCCCAAGCACCTCGGACGCCAAGCGCATGATCAAACAGGGCGCCGTTTCGGTGGACGGGAAAAAAGTCACCGACGAAAATCTGTCCCTGAACGGCAATCAGGAGTACCTGATCAAGGTGGGGAAAAAACGTTTTCTGAAAATTACGACCTGAGCCGTCAGCGTTTGCTTCGAATCTTCTGCCCCGGAAAGAGCGGCTCGGTAGACATCATGACCACGCCGGTCGAAGAGTCCTCCTGAACGGAGATGATCGCGATTTCGCCAATCACATGCGGATTGATATCCTCTTCATCTTCATCGATCGTCAAGGGATACGCATACACCTCGAAGCGGTCTCCCTGATCCACACCATCGGCTTCCCCTTGATCGAGGTAGACCACATCGTTCATAGAGAACATCAGGGTGTTGCCGCGGCTGGAGATGATATACCC
Source organism: Nitrospinota bacterium (assembly GCA_027298165.1). GTDB lineage: Bacteria > Nitrospinota > Nitrospinia > Nitrospinales > Nitrospinaceae > SZUA-226. The sequence continues at coordinate 3,768 of JAPUGN010000170.1, read as the reverse complement.
GTTGATATCTTTTTTCGGGGGAATATAATTGGCCGCAATCATGGGCGGACGCCGATCGGGAAAGGGAACGAGCAGGTCATCCTCCATGATCGCATTGAAAGACTGCTCAACGACTGCCTTAGAGGTGATGGTAGACGTCTCAAGGACCCGGATCACGCCCTTGACCTTGATCTGATTGCCCGCGATATCGGTCCTAAAAGCAAAGGCATTGGAGTAAAACTCGCCCTCATAATCGTTGTCCAACAAATCCACCTCCCGGTCGAAGGTGAACAAAAACTTTTTCAGGGGATGGCGTACTTCTTTATCTTGCGAGTATACAATGAGGCGGTCGCCCACCTCGATATCGTCCTCCTGTCCGATATCGATATAAACAATGTCCAGAACCGACATGGCATCCTTGGAAATCATGCCGCCCTTGGATCTCGGACTGCGGGAACCCAGAACGGCGCCGATCGGATCCATTTCTTCTCCCACATAGCCCGCCTTAAAATATAAAGAGAAAGGGACCAGCGTGAGGGCATCTTCCCCCAAGTCGCCGGTGGTCGAATGCAGTATTTTCTTGGAAATAGTATGTGCCTTTTTGAGCCGTTTCTTGCCCACTTCAGAATCGTCAAAGGCAGATTTTTCATCTTCCCCGCCCAAGGTGCCGCTGCCCTGACCCAGGGTGTCCAGTCCGGGGACATTCTGCGCCACCTGATACGGAGGTTGATCGGTCGGTTCGGCTGCCACCGGATGGCCGGACAGCATCCAACCGGTTAAAGCCACTAAGGTCAAGCCAAGGGATTTGTTCCAACGAGCCATAACCGAGCTCCTCCTTCAAATATTTGGGCGAAGCCTGAAAACTGCGCTAAGGCCCTTCTTTTTAAAGCCATTAGGGATAAACTCATGATAGCAAAATAACCCCTGATGTAAATAGAAATATTCGCGGAACCTACTGAAAATGAATGAAATAAACCTATTATAGTAGCGATGGCCCCGCCCGGGCCGTCTCCCCGCCCGGCCTGAAAATCTTCCCTTGACAACCACCTACCCGGATGAAATAATCGATGCTGATTTTCTTCAACATTTTTCTGAAATCAATAACCCCCTTAAAATCAGTAGTTTATGGCTGATAAGGACTTGGGTGATTTTTATGAAGCGGACCTTTCAACCTAAAAATACAAGACGAAAACGGACCCATGGGTTTCGGGCCCGCAGCGCTACGGTAGGCGGGCGTCGGGTTCTGGCCAACCGCCGGCGCAAAGGACGTAAACGGCTGGCGGTATAAGTCATGAAGGACCAGTCGTTTGCCAAAAATGAACGGTTGCTGGCCCGTTCCGATTTCGAAAGAGTACTGGCTCAAGGCCGGAAACCAACGGTGGATCGCACCTGCACTCTTTTTTTTCTGCCCAATCTGTTGGGCCGCAAACGATTGGGGATCATCGCTTCCCGAAAAGTCGGCAACTCGGTGGCCCGGAACCACGCCAAGCGGAAAATCCGGGAAATCTTCCGGCGTCATAAACACCTGGGGGGACAGGACATAGATATCGTGGTGATCTCCGCCAGGAAACTGGTCAACCTGCCCTATGCCATCCTGGAACAAAAACTGGTACAAACGCTTCAGGCCGTCCAATAACAGTCTTTGAAACCCATCAGAACTTTATTTCCTTCCTGAAGACAATTCAAAACATGGTGAACCGAATTTTCAAATCAGTCATTCGTTTCTATCAAAGATGGATTTCGCCCATGCTGGTTCCGGCATGCCGCTTTCATCCCACCTGCTCGGAATATTTCTGTCAGGCACTGGAGCGGTTTTCGTTGCTCAAAGCCTCCTGGCTGATGCTGGCCCGGCTGTTGAAATGTCATCCCTGGCATGAAGGGGGACACGATCCGATCAAATAACGACAGGAGAAGGCACGTTGGAAAATAGAGCGTTGCTCGCTTTTGGATTGTCCTTGCTGGTTTTCATTTTGTGGGGATTATTCCTGGCTAAAATCTCGCCGCCTCCGCCGCCACAGGATCAAATGGCGGAAGTCGAACCGCGGTCACAGGAAAGGCTCCCTTCGCTTCCCGGACCGGAAATCCCGGCATTGCCGTCCCCGTCGCTACCGTCGGTGGCACCCGGCGCAGGCGTGACCGTGCCCGCCCCTCCGGCCCAGGCCCCTGCGGCCCGGGTCCCGGAAATGCAACCGGAAATCCTGGTGGACGTCGTTAAAGGAGATACAACGTTGACGTTTTCCAGCCGCGGCGGCGTTCTCAAACACGTCAAACTGCATCAATACACGAACCTCGAGGGAGACGGACCCATCGAGCTGATTCCACAGGTTCCCGGGGCTCCATACCCGCTGACGCTGGAAACCGGCCACCCGGCGGTCGACCGGGTGCTGATGAATGGTCACTTCCAACCGTCGAAAGAGTTCATTGAAATCAGCGAGTCCAATCCCTCACCCGACTTGGTGTTCCATATGCAACACCCCACCGGCTTTGAGGTAACGCGCACCTTTCATTTCGAATGGGACGATGCCTTAATTTCCGTGGACACCAGAATTGAAGCCCCCAACATGACCGCGGAAAACCTGCAGTACTCGGTGATCTGGGGACCCGGTCTCGGAGGACAGTTGGATGTAACGGCTGATTTCATCTCGTTCTCGGGACCCACCGCATTCGTTAACAATGAACGGGTGGAAACCCAGCCCGGCGATATGGATCAACCCATCGACTTCCGCGGCGACATTCAATGGATTTCGTTTCAGAACAAATATTTTGCCGCGGCGCTGATTCCCGATGAAGGCATCAAGTCCGCCCGGATCGTAAAAAAGAGCGACGAAGAAGTCTACGTCGGCCTCAATTTCGAGTCGGTGCAGTCGGCCGCTTCCACCCGGCATCTGCTTTTCATCGGCACCAAAAATCTGGAAACGCTGGAGGACTCCGGCCACAAACTGTTCCGCCTGATCGATTACGGCTGGCTCGGCAACAAGTTCGCCTTCCTGGTGAAACCGATGCTGAAAGCCCTCGGCTTTTTTTACGGGATCATCGGCAACTACGGCTGGGCCATCATCGGCCTCACCTTCGTCATCAAAATCATCCTGTTTCCACTGACGCACAAAAGCTTCAAGTCGATGAAGGGTATGCAGAAAATCGCGCCGTACATCAAAGTCATTCAGGAACGGCACAAAGGCGACCGGCAGAAAATCAACGAGGAAATGATAGGCCTCTACAAAAAATACAAGGTCAACCCGCTCGGCGGATGTCTGCCCATGCTGTTGCAGATCCCGGTGTTCATCTCGCTCTATCACGCGCTGTTCTTTTCCATCGAACTGCGCGGGGCGCCGTTCATGCTATGGATTCAGGACCTCTCCGTCCAGGACCCCTATTACGTCACCCCCGTGGTAATGGGCGCCACCATGTTCCTGCAACAGAAATTGACGCCTTCCACCGCCGACCCGGTGCAACAGAAGATTTTCATGTTCATGCCCATCCTCTTCACCTTTCTGTTCATCACCTTTCCCGCCGGACTGGTCCTCTACTGGACCGTCAACAACCTGTTGACCATCGCCCAGCAATATTATATCTACCATATAGCCAAGGACTAACCCGCTAGCGCGGGCTCCTGCCCGGAGGGGGAATTTGCTAAACGTTAACGGCCGGTGATGACCGTGGAGCGCATTTCAGGGTTTTAAATTTATCTGCGGCGATTCGCCGCCCGGGCCTTGCCCGGCCCGCGGAGGGACTCCGCTCCTCCCCTTACCGAAGGAGACCTTTACGTAACGGAGGAACTAAAATATTCCT
>JAPUGN010000017.1 GCA_027298165.1 Nitrospinota bacterium | reverse complement strand
CAGAGAAAATCAACGTATAATAAGCTTTGACGTAATCTTCCGAACCTGCACACAAGGATCCCACCATGATCAAAGGATTCAAGGTCATGACATTTCATCACACGCCGAACCCAGAGGCGGCTCAGTTCATCATGAGCGGGGATGTGATGAAAAAAGGAACCAAAACATTTTCCTCTCCGGAATTGTCCAAGGATGATCCTTTAGCCGAAGCTCTGTTCAAAATTTATGGAGTGGAAAATGTGTTCATCAAGGAAAACTTCGTCACCATCACCAAATCGCCGGTAGTGGCGTGGACCACCGTGATGGAACCGATTCAAAATGTACTGGAACAGCACACCACCTTTTATGAAACCTGCGATGAGGACGCCCAACCCGAACCGGAGACCTCCAATATTCTGGAAAAGGTGGAAGTGGAGGATTTTCCGAACCTGAGCGACGGGCAAAAATCGGAAGTGATCGACGCCATGCTGGATCATGCCATCCGTCCCGCGCTGGCCAACGACGGCGGCGGCATCACGCTTCTCGGCGTGGAGGGCAATCTGGTGCGGGTGCATTACCAGGGCGCCTGCGGCACCTGCCCGAGTTCAACCACCGGAACCCTGGAGTTCATCGAAAAATTCCTCAAGGACACCCTCGCCAAAGACCTCAAAGTCGAAACCGCCGACGCCCCAACCGTTTAAATCCATTTGCCGGGCACTTCCGGCGGCCTGAAATTTTCGATAAATACCATCGCCTCCTCCGGCGTGTTCACCAACGCGTACATCTTCAGAATTTCCGCCTTGGCGAATTTCAACGTCACCAGTTGTTCGAAGTGGCGGATGATGCCGTCGTAAAACCCTTCGGTGTTGATAATCACCAAAGGTTTCACCGTCTGCTTCAACTGGATCAGGGAAAAAATTTCCATCGCTTCTTCCAGCGTCCCCACTCCGCCTGGCAGCACGATAAAGGCATCGGACCGTTCATCCATGATGGCTTTGCGTTCGCGTATATCGCGGGTGACAATCAACTCGTCGGCCTCGTCGTATTCGATTTCTATGGTCTTGAAAAAATTCGGCAGGACGCCGATGACTTTGCCCTTCTTCTCGTGCACACCCCGTGCCACCGCCCCCATCAGGCCGATGGATGCGCCGCCGTAGACCAGATCGATGCCCGACTGGCCCATGCGCCGCCCCAGATCGGTCGCCGCATCAAGATACACCGCATCGACGGCGTTGCTGGAAGCGCAGAACACGCACATCGCACGAATATGTTTCATAAGAACCCTATCGTCGGAATCGAACAGATTAGAAGCGCGCCATTGTAGCCCTTTTCATAAGCCTTGAACAGCAGGTATGTTAAAATGTGACCGTTCCCTCAGGGAGGTTGCATGGTAACGACTCACCCCATTCCGAAGCGCCTTTCAGGCAGGCGTCCGACCCTGTTTTGGATCCCGGTTATTCTGCTGGTCCCGGGAATCCTCACCATCCCTCCGGCTTTTGCAGTTGACTCCCGCAAAGTGGAAAAGATGATCGAGGACTCCCTGCCGGAACAGGAACAGGCGCGCTCCGCTGAAAAAAGAAAACAAGCGCTGAACGCCGGAAAGAGGGTGTACCAGAAATTCTGCGTCCACTGCCACGGACCCCGTGGCCGGGGAAACGGCACCGCCACGCCCTATCTATCCCCGCAACCCCGCGATTTGAGCTCGGGCATTTTCAAATTCCATTCCACCCAGAACAACGCCCTGCCGGTGGACGAGGACCTGGCCCGCACTATCCGGCGGGGGGTGCCGGGAACCGCCATGCCATCCTGGGGCGAGGTGTTGACCCCAAAGGAAATCCGATTGCTTGTAGCCTACATCAAAACGTTTTCCGGACGGTTCAACCAGGAGATCCCCGACTACCGCATCCGCGTGGGCATGGAGTTGCCCTACGATCCCCTGTCCGTCCGCCAGGGCGGGGAAGTGTACCGTCAAATGCGTTGTGGACGTTGCCACGGCAAGGACGGAAAACGGTCCGGTCCGCTCGACGCCTCCATGAATGATATCTGGGGCCATACCTCCTACGTGTACAATTTGAGACGGCCGGAGTTGTACAAGGCCGGAGCCGCCAGCCGCGACATCTATCAAACGCTGGTGGCGGGAATGGACGGCACCCCGATGAACGCCTACGATTATTTGACCGAAGACGAACGCTGGCACCTGGTGCATTACCTGCTATCCCGTTTCACTTCCCCCGCATTGCCGGGTGCGCCGAAGGACCTGCCGCTGTCTTCCCTTAAAATTTCGGAGCCGCTGTCGCGGGACCCGTTTCATCCGGTATGGAGCCGGGCGCCGTCGAGAACCGTTCGGCTCAATCCCGTGCAGTTCCGCGGACACCCGATCGACCGCCTGCAGGTCCAGTCAGTTCACAACGACCGCCGGATCGCGTTCCGCCTGACATGGAACGATTCACAACCGGACGGAGCCGGGACCCACAACTCCGGTTATCTGGATGAAACCGCCATCCAATTCGCACTGCAACCCGGACCGGTGTCGGACAGTCCGTTTTACGGCATGGGTGAACGCAAAAAACCGGTCAACATCTGGCACTGGAAAGCCGATGCCAGCCAGCCAATTACAGGGAATCCAGCGCGTTCGGTTTCCGTCCGCAAGGAAAAACATTACGTGAACCCGTTCAACGAGTCGCCGGTGGAGGAGTTGAACGCGTCGGGGTTCGGTTCGCTCTCGGTGCAATCCTTACAGAACCAGCAACTGCAGGGCGGCGGTGCCTGGAAAGACGGCCAGTGGACGGTGGTGTTCGTCCGCGACCTGGCCACCCCCAGCCGGCAGGACGTCCATTTCAAACAAGGCGGCCGTTTTCTTCTGGCCTTCGCCGTCTGGGATGGCGCCAATAAAGATAAAAACGCCAACAAAGTCGTCAGCTTCTGGAAGACGCTGGTGCTGAGTCATGATGAATCCGCGCCCTAGTTTCATATTTTGTCTGTTCTTTATGGGGTACGTGACCTTGTTTTGTGCCGGGGCCGCGGCGGCGGAGAACCGTGGCGCGCAGGTTAGGATTCCCGCCGGCGAATTTCAAATGGGCACCACAGCGGGAACAGCACGAGAACGTCCCGTGCATAAAGTCTGGGTCGATGCATTTGTTATCGATCGTCATGAAATTTCCAACAAAGCGTACGAAACGTGGCAACCCGGACACCGGCGGAGCCATATGTCGGCCTGCGATGAATGCCCGGTGACGCTGGTGACCTGGCACCAGGCACAGGCGTTCTGCCGACACCAGGGCGGCCGTCTGCCCACCGAGGCGGAATGGGAAAAAGCCGCGCGGGGTCCCAACGGGTTCGCTTATGGATTCGGCAATCATCCGGATGGTTCCAAGGCGAATTTTGGAAAAGGATTGCATAACGGTGCGGTTCCGGTGAATTCATTTTCGCCCAACGGCTACGGTTTGCAGCAGATGAACGGTAACGTCTGGGAATGGGTCGGCGACTGGTTCGGGCCTTA
>JAPUGN010000169.1 GCA_027298165.1 Nitrospinota bacterium | reverse complement strand
CAGCCGTGCTCCCGGCCGGACAATGGCGATGGCTTTATGAAACGCTTCCCGGGTGGCATCCACCAGCTTCTTGGCTTGTTTGCGCGGCGAACCGACGAAAAAGGTCTGGTTGGTGTCGCCGTGGAAGCCGTCGACAATGGTGGTGATATCCAGGTTCACGATGTCCCCGTTGCGCAGTTTACGGTCCGAGGGGATGCCATGGCAGATTTCATCGTTCACCGAAGTGCAGATGCTTTTCGGGAACCCACGATAATTCAACGGCGCAGGGATGGCCCCGTTTTCGAGAATGAAGTCGTGGCACCGGTCGTTGAGCTGGTTGGTGGTCACCCCCGGTTTGATGTACGGTGCGATCATCAAAAGCACCTCCGCCGCCAGTGTGCCGGAGCGGCGCATCATTTCGATTTCATCGTCTTTTTTAATGGTGACCATGGGTGTACCCGAATTCCTTCAAATAGCGGGGATTTTCCCGCCAGCGTTCCTTGACCTTCACGAAATTGTTTAGATACACTTTACTACCCAAACGTTTCTCAATTTCTTGGCGCGCCTGGGTCCCGATTTTTTTGAGCAGCGACCCTTTCTCACCGATGACGATCCTCTTTTGGGACGCTTTTTCAACGTAAATGGCGGCATCGATGACGATCACCCCCTTCTGCCCCTCCTGCATGTTCTCCACCATCACCGCCACCGCATAGGGCACCTCCAGATGGGTGAGCTTGATGATCTTCTCCCTGATAATCTCGCCCACCAGAAACTCTTCCGGACAATCGGTAATCATGTCTTCGGGGAAATACTGCGGACCCTCCGGCAGATGTTTCAGCAACAGCTCTTTCAGGATGTCGAGGCCGTCCTCCTTCAACGCTGAGATGGGAATGATGTCCGTAAACCTCGCCCGGCCGTTCAACTCCTCGATCAACCGCAACAGCTCGGGCTTCGGCACCAGGTCGATCTTGTTGATCACCAGAAAAACCGGCGTTTTCACCTCTTTGAGCGACTCCAGTACAAACTCGTCCTCCGCCCGGAACTTCTGCTTCGCGTCGATCATGAACACGATGATGTCGACATCCCCGTAGGTGCTCATGGAGGTCCGCACCATTGCCTGGTTGAGCTTGCTGGTGGATTGATGAATGCCGGGGGTGTCCATCAGGATGATCTGCCCGCGGGGCAGATGGCAGATGCCGGTGATCTTGTTGCGAGTGGTCTGGGGCCGCCGGGAAATCGCCGCCAACTTGCGCGATACCAGGTGGTTAAGCAGGGTCGATTTCCCCACGTTGGGCTTGCCAATGAGGCCCGCGTAACCCGATTTGAATCCTGTGCTCTCAGAGGCTAAAATGCTGGGGTTCACTCCCTTTTGAGATGGGTGGATTGATTCATTTTAATAAGTCAATTGTAGTATAGGATACACCATAAACCAAGCCCGGATCACTCTATGGACGCCATCGGCCTTTACCTGCACATTCCCTACTGCCTTCACAAATGCGGCTACTGCGACTTCAACTCGCATAACATCAATGAGGCGGAGATGGAGTCCTACGTCCGGGCCTTGCTGGCGGAAATGGAACATTATGCGCCAGCGGCGGCAGACCGCCGGGTCGATACGATTTTTTTCGGCGGCGGCACCCCAACCACCCTGCCCTTCACCGACCTGGCCCGCATCCTCAAGGCCTGTCACCAGCATTTTAAAGTAGACCCGGAAGCGGAAATCACTTGCGAGGCCAACCCGGCCACCATCCCGCAGAGCGATCTCAAGGAATTGCGGGAGGCGGGCTTCAACCGCCTCAGTATCGGTGTGCAGTCGTTCGATCCCGCAGAACTGGAACGGCTGGAGCGGGTACATAGCGTCGACGAGGTATATCTCACGGTGGAGCGGGCCAGAACAGCGGGATTCGACAACCTGTCGCTCGATCTCATGTTCGGTTTGCCCGGCCAAACTGTGGAACGCTGGCAGGACAATTTAAAACGGGCCTTAGGCCTGAATCCGGAGCACCTGTCGGCCTACAACCTGACCATTGAGCCGGACACAGTCTTCTACAAACAACAGGCGCAGGGACATTTGGTGATGCCGCCGGACGATTTCCAACGGGAGTTGTTTGAGATCACCATCGACACCCTGACCAGCGCGGGATACGAGCATTACGAAATTTCCAATTACGCGAAGCCGGCTAAGCAATGTCGCCATAATCTCAATTACTGGGTGAACGGCGAGTATCTAGGACTCGGCGCGGGAGCCTCGTCCACCTTCAACGGTGAACGTTTCAAAAATATCAACCTGCCGGCCCGCTACATCGCGCAGATTAACGAAACCCAAACGGCAGTGGAGTCGCGCGAAACACCCGACCGGCGTCAACGTATGGGCGAGGCCGTCATGCTCGGCCTGCGCCTGCGGGACGGACTCCGCCTCGCAACCTTCGAGCAACAGTTTGGCCTCTCGTTTCATGAAGCGTTCGGCGACCCGTTGGCGCGTCTGGCAGGGATGGGCTTACTGGAAATTAACAGCGACCGGGCTGTACTGACCCGCGAGGGTCTGTTTCTCGCCGACTCGGTGATCGTCGAATTTATAACCGAACCTGAGGAAGTGATTTGATATGGGCGGCTCCCCGGAATCAGCGTTTAAAAAACTGATCGACATTGTCAATACCCTGATGAGCGAGAACGGCTGTCCGTGGGACCTCGTGCAGACGCGCGAATCGTTGAAGCCCTACCTGGTCGAGGAAGCGTATGAGACGCTGGAAGCGCTCGACAGCAACCAGCCGGAAAAAATAAAAGATGAGCTGGGCGACCTGTTGTATCAGATTCTATTCCACGCCAAGATTTCCGAAAACCGGAAGGAGTTCGATATCACGCAGGTGCTCGACAACCTCGCCGAAAAAATGGTGCGGCGGCATCCTCACGTCTTTGAGAACAGCGAAGCCGATACGCCCGACGCGGTGATCGATCAATGGGAACACATCAAGATCAGCGAGAGGGCGAATCGGGACCACAAGTCGGTGCTCGACAGCGTGCCGAAACACCTGCCGTCACTGGCCCGCGCACAGAAGCTCACCAGGAAAGCCGCCAAACACGGTTTCGACTGGCAGGAGATCCAAGACGTGTTCGCCAAGCTGGACGAAGAAGTCGCCGAGTTCAAAGAAGCGGTACTCAGCGGCAAGGACGGTGACATCGCCGGCGAACTGGGCGACATATTATTCGTGCTGGTGAACATCGCGCGGCACCAGAAGATCGACGCCGAGGAAGCGTTACGCGGCACCAACAACAAATTCATCGAACGCTTTCAATACATCGAAGCCCAGGTCGAAAAATCCGGCAAATCCCTCAAAGACATCCCCCTCGACAAATTGGAGCGCTACTGGCAGGAAGCCAAGCGGCGAACCGCCGCGGGTAAATAGATACCCATTCCTAAACACCTTCCAAATGACAAAAAAACCCCGGCGGGGCAGGAAGCCCGGCCGGGGTTTTCGACAATCGCGGTTTTACTTGGGAATGACGTTGGAGGCCTGCGGGCCTTTCTTGCCATCGGTCTTTTCGAACTCGACCGTCTGGCCCTCCGTCAGGGTTTTGAATCCTTCGGCTTGAATCTCCGAAAAATGAACGAAAACGTCTTCGCCGTCTTCACCTTCAATAAATCCATAACCTTTGCTGTCGTTAAACCACTTTACTTTTCCTACTGACATACTCGTCGTGCTCCTCAAATGAGCGGGAAGCCGCTCCAGA
>JAPUGN010000168.1 GCA_027298165.1 Nitrospinota bacterium | reverse complement strand
GGCGGCCTGAAGCGTTCCGGACAGAATCAAAACCAAAATGACCGGCCATACATATTTAAATTTCATGGTTCAGTTCTCTGTAGGAATGAAGGTATCCAGCAATTCTTTAAAATTATAGCATTCAGGTGGGGCGAAGGATCGGTTTTTTACCCTGTTAATGGCGCGCTTACCGGTCTTTCCCGGCCCGGGGTTCCATGGGTCGGCGTAAAGTGGTTCTGACCTGCCAGCCGGCGTTCAGCCGCAGTGACTCCATCGGCGACATCAGCGGTCAAGTAACGATCACCAATACCGGCACCAACCCGGTATCGGTTGCCTGTAACTAAACGGGAAAAGGCGTGTCTGCGCTCATTTCCTATTGGCAGTTGTTGCTAGATATAACTCCAAAGCCCAAAAAGAAACAGCCGGCTTCCCCTGAGCCGGCTGTTTCACTTGGTGCCCCTTCCCGATTGCATCTCCGGGAATAAATTCTGATTTTAAATTTTCCCCGGTTTACTCGAGTCCTTCCTCGTTGGAACTCTCCTTGTTCATGAATTTCCGCAGAATATCAAAACAGTATTTAGGATCGGTCCGGTTGTCATATCCGCTGTCCCCCAACGACTCCAGAAAACCGATACGCGCTTTCTTTTTGACCGATTTGACCTGTTGCTTCGCCTGCTTACCTAAATTGGTCGGCTTAATTATTTTACTCATCGTGAGCTCTTTAAAATTAATGGGTTATCAATACAATAATACCTTTACAGTTATAGTAACAAGCAATGTCCGTGCCATCAATACCCCAAAAGGTTCACTCAAATTAGGGTATAATATTCAATACAATAGAGAAATATTAAATTTCCCCGGGGTCCATCCCTGGGTTCATCTATGACATATTTTGTCCATGGGTGTAAAAATTTGTCTCATAACCTGCTAGGGGTTTTGGGGTTTGGAAAATTTTCCGACAGTTATCCACAGGCCGCTTTATGCCCGGAAGCAGCGGCGTTCCGACACGGACCCTACAGGCTTTGATTTTCGACTCGATGTCTCTCCCGTTGCGGCAGAATGTGGCTTATCAAGAAGCGCCGAATCGGTTAAACTGTGCGCCCCAGCGTGACGCTGGACCCAAATTTTTGTCATCCTGAGCCTGTCGAAGGGTGACAAAATGATCCAAAGGTTTTCACATCTTGGAGCATTCATGAGCGAAGAAGTGCGCGTACGATTTGCCCCCAGTCCGACTGGTTTCCTGCACATCGGCGGGGTGCGCACGGCACTATTCAACTGGTTGTTCGCGCGCCACCATAAGGGCAAATTCATCTTGCGGATCGAGGACACCGACCGCGAACGCTCCACCGAGGATTCCATTGAGGAGATCATCGAGTCGATGCGCTGGCTGGGACTCGACTGGGATGAGGGCCCCTTCCGCCAGATGGAACGGAAAAAAATCTATCTGGAGAAGGCGAAGCAACTGTTGGACGCGGGCAAGGCTTACCTCTGTTACTGCACGGCGGAGGAGTTGGAGACCAAACGCAAAGCCGCCCAGGCCAAAAAGGAAAAACCGCGTTACGACGGCAAATGCCGCACCCGTACGGAATTCCCCAAGGGAGCGCTGCACGTCATCCGCTTCAAATGTCCGCAGGAGGGCAACGTGGTGGTCAAGGACCTCCTGCGCGGCAACGTCACCTTCGACATGGCGGAACTCGACGACTTCATCCTGTTCCGCAGCGACGGCACGCCAACCTACAACTTCGTGGTGGTGGTGGACGACGCCGACATGCGCATCACCCACGTCATAAGGGGCGACGACCATCTGTCCAACACCCCGCGCCAGGCGCTGATGTACGACGCCCTCGGCTTCCCGCGCCCGCAGTTCGCGCATATCAGCATGATCCTCGGCTCGGACAAATCGCGCTTGTCGAAACGCCACGGCGCGACGGCCACCCTCGCCTACCGCGATATGGGCTACCTGCCCGCCGCCCTCGTCAACTACCTGGCGCGGCTTGGCTGGTCGCATGGCGATCAGGAGATTTTCACGCAGGAGGAAATGATCGAACATTTCTCATTGGAACATGTGACGATCTCCGCCGCGGTGTTCAATCCCGAAAAACTGGAATGGGTCAACGAGCAGTGGATTCAGAAAACGCCCGCCCCGGACCTGGCAAAACATCTGGAGCCGATTCTGGTTCGGGAAAAAGTGTTACCGGAAGGCCACGGAAAAACCATGGACGACATCGCCACAGTCATCCCGTCACTCCAGCAACGCGCCAAAACCCTGATCGAAATGGCCCACGGCGCGGAGTTTTATCTCAAGGAGGAAGTGACCTTCGACCCCAAAGCCAGAGACAAGTTCCTGAAACCAGAAGTGAAGCCTTTGTTCGAGAAACTGATCACGGGATTTGAGGGGATGGACGAGCCGTTGGACCACGACGCCGTCGAAGCCCTATTCAAGCAGACTGTCGAGGGGGCAGGATTGAAACTCGGCAAACTCGCTCAACCCGTGCGCGTCGCCCTCACCGGCAAAACCGCCTCTCCTGGAATATTTGATGTGGTG
>JAPUGN010000167.1 GCA_027298165.1 Nitrospinota bacterium | reverse complement strand
CGGGTGAATTCATCCAGACCAATGTGGTCGGCACATTCGAGTTGCTGGAAGCGTTTCGCAATTACCACACGATCTCTCCTGAAAAAGATCGCGCATCGCTTCGCTGTCTCCATGTGTCCACGGATGAAGTGTACGGCAGTCTGGGCGCCGAGGGATATTTTACCGAAGAGACTCACTACGCCCCAAGCTCGCCCTACTCCGCCTCGAAAGCCGGGGCGGACCATCTGGTGCGAGCCTATCATCACACCTACGGGTTGCCGATGTTGACGACCAACAGTTCCAACAACTACGGCCCCTATCAATTTCCGGAAAAGCTGATTCCGCTGATCATTCAAAAAGCGCTGGCCGGGGAACCGCTCCCGGTGTACGGAGACGGCATGCAAGTGCGCGACTGGCTGTATGTTGAAGATCATTGTCAGGCGATTCTCACGGTGCTGGACCGGGGAAAAGTCGGCGAGGTGTACAACATCGGCGGTCACAACGAAATGGCCAATTTGGATGTGGTGAAAACCATTTGCGGACTGCTTGACGAAATGGTGCCGGATTCTTCTCACAAGCCTCATGACTCACTGATCCAATTTGTGAAGGACCGTCCGGGTCTTGACCGTCGGTACGCCATTGATGCCGGCAAACTGCAACGGGAACTGGGATGGAAACCTGAGGAAACTTTCGCAACCGGCATACGCAAAACCGTCCGGTGGTTCCTCGATCACCGTGAATGGGTGGAACGCGTCACCTCCGGGGAATACCGGGGGGAACGCCTGGGATTGGGCGAGGAATAGGGACTATCACTCATGATCAATAAAGGCATTATACTCGCAGGCGGGTCAGGCACCCGGCTTTATCCGTTGACCCGGGTCGTCAGCAAACAACTGCTCCCGCTGTATGACAAACCGATGATCTATTACCCGCTCTCTACGCTGATGCTGTCGGGCATCACCGATATCTTGATCATCACCACCCCTCACGATCAACCGCTGTTCCAGGAATTGCTGGAGGACGGTACCCAATGGGGCATCCAAATCCGTTACGCCACCCAACCCGAGCCGGAAGGGCTGGCGCAGGCGTTCATCATCGGCAGGGAATTTATCGGTGGCGAAGGGTGCTGCCTGATCCTCGGCGACAACGTTTTTTACGGCCATGGATTTGGGGACTTGATACGTAAAGCCCGGAAACGGGGCAAGGGCGCTACGGTGTTCGGCTATTGGGTCGGCAATCCGGAAGACTACGGCGTAGCGGAATTCGACGCCAACGGGAAGGTCGTCAGCCTGGAGGAAAAACCGAAAAATCCCAAATCCCATTACGCAGTGACCGGCCTTTACTTCTACGACCCTCAGGTGGTGGATATCGCCACGCAACTCAAACCATCCGCGCGCGGCGAACTGGAGATCACCGACCTCAACAAGCATTATTTGAACAACGGAGAATTGAAAGTTGAAATCCTGGGCCGCGGTTTCGCCTGGCTCGACACCGGCTCGCACAACACCTTGACCGAAGCCACCAATTTTATCGAAACCATCGAACGCCGTCAGGGCCTCAAGATTTCCTGTCCCGAGGAAATCGCTTTCAACCTGGGGCTGATCGACGCCGCCCGGTTGAAACAACTGGCTGCCCCGCTTAATAAGAGCGGGTACGGCCAATACTTGTTGAACCTGCTTCAGAGGGACCGCCCTTTCTCTTAAAGCGGCCCGGTCCACATTCCGCCCATGAACGCATCGTCCCCAAACGCCTGGAAAATTCTATTGATCGGAAAAGAGGGACAGGTGGGAGGCCAGTTGTCCACCCTGCTGCAACCGCTGGGGAAATTGGTGATCTTCGGCGAAAACGATCTGGATTTGACGCAGGCGGACCGCATCCGGGAAAAAATCCGCGATGTGCATCCGCATCTCATCGTCAACGCCGCCGCCTACACCGCAGTGGATAAAGCGGAAGAGGAAGCGGAGCTGGCGCTGGCCGTCAACGGCACCGCACCCGCAATTCTGGCGGAAGAGGCGAAGCGGCTGGGCGCGGCGCTGGTGCATTATTCCACCGATTACGTGTTCGACGGGAACCAACCCGGACCCTACACCGAAGAGGATTCACCCAACCCGTTGAGCGTGTATGGACGCACCAAGCTGGCCGGGGACGAGGCGATCCGATCCGTCGGTCTGCCGCATTTGATCTTCCGAACCGCCTGGGTGTACGGCTTGCAGGGTAAAAATTTTCTGCTCACCATTCAGCGATTGGCGAAGGAGCGGGATGAACTGAAAATCGTGGACGATCAGGTTGGATCGCCCACCTGGTGCCGGACCATCGCCCAGATAACGGCCAACGTGTTGACGCAGGTGTTGCCGGAACATTCGCCGGGAGACCTCTCCCGGTTCGAGCAGGCCTCCGGTCTGTACAACCTGGTGTGCAGCGGTCAGACCAGCTGGTTCGGATTCGCCCAGGCCATCTTGAAGGCCTCGCCCGAGTCGCAGAATACGAAACTGATCCCGATTCCCACGTCGGAGTATCCCACCCCCGCCCCCCGGCCGGCCCATGCGGTCCTCTACACGGAAAAACAGCACGCCGCGGTCGGCCGCACCCCGCCGGCGTGGGACACCACACTGAATTATTGTCTCAGCCGGTGATTTTTCCGCCCCTGCCCTAGCCCTGAGTCCTCCCAAACCCTCTTGAAATTAAAGCGGTTTTCCGCATAAGTTGCCCTATAATAAAAAGACAGACATTTCAGGCCATGGAGGGAGCCCTTGGAGGGGGGGTTTCGATGTGGACAATATTTCCCACTTTTTAGGAGATTATTTCCCAAGTCAAGATGAATTGAAAAATGCTTATGACAGGACAATCGCCATTTTGGATAAATCGAATCCTTGGATAACTCCTGAGAAGTCTTCAAATAAAAACAAATGCCCAACCAGATAATAATCGCTTTATATATTTAGAAATGATAATTATGTCAAAATGGCCGAAATCAATCCGTTGTTTTTTATATGGTATCCTTTCATACCTCATTTTATATCTTATCATCCTATTACCTGGCCATAATATTCATGGAAATATTTTTACCATTTTTGGTGTAGTAGCCTTTTTTGCGGTTCCACCAATTTTTTTTATCCTTGGAC
>JAPUGN010000166.1 GCA_027298165.1 Nitrospinota bacterium | reverse complement strand
GAAGACCAGAAAAGCGTCCACCGCGAAATAATCGTTCCGAAAATTGTTGCAGGCAAATGGAAAGCGGTTAAAATACTCGTCCGCGACAAATTGGATGAAGAACGCAACCACATGCAGACGGTCGATCTGGGTGCCACGTTCAAACTCGGGAACAGCGGCATCACCGTCAGTGCTGGTGAGTTTTTTCCGAATTTTGTGCTGGGCCAGGCCCACTACACCTCGATGGACAACGAACTGGGCAACCCGGCGATCCATCTGGTGATCACTGACAACGGCAAGGAAATTTACAACGGCTGGACCTTTGCCAAGTATCCCAGTTTGTACGCGTTCGAGCACGAGCGCTACAGCCTGCAATTGATGGATTTTGTCCCTGCGCCGACCAGTTAACCGGTCCATGCCCGACCAGCGTGACGCTGGACCCAGTTTGGCTTGGAGGGGATACGGGTCTGACCGTTGCTGGCTTTCGATGGTCCCCTTGCGCAGTTTAGAGTTTTAAAATAATCCGCGGCGATTCGCCGCATGCGCCCATGGCTCAGCTGGATAGAGCGACGGTTTGCGGAACCGTAGGTCGGAGGTTCGAGTCCTCCTGGGCGCGCCATATATCTGGAGAGGTGGCCGAGAGGTCGAAGGCGGTTGACTCGAAATCAGCTGTACCCTACGGGTACCGTGGGTTCGAATCCCACCCTCTCCTCTCCCCTCACGGGGAGAAGAGACTTGCTTACCCTGGACGGCAAGCGCTACCTCTGGAGCGCAATTTAGAATTTGGGTCCAGCGTTACGCTGGCCCGTGGCGGTTCGCCGCCCTCTTACGAGGGGGGTAACTGGCTGATCGTTAACGGCGAGCGATGATCCTCGGGCGCAATTCTGGGTTTTAAGTAATCAGCGGAGATTCGCCGCCCTCCCCTTATCCAGGGGAGGAACCAGATGGGGTTATATATTCTCTGTTCCCCTTCCCCCCTGTTTCAAAAAGGACAACGGAGAGGTGGCCGAGCGGTTGAAGGCGCACGCTTGGAAAGCGTGTGTAGGCTTATACCCTACCGTGGGTTCGAATCCCACCCTCTCCGCTCCTCTTACGAGGAGAGGTCACTTGCTGGCCGTTACCGGCAAACGATAATCACTGGGCGCAATTTAAGGTTATAAATTTACCTGCGGAGGTACTCCGCCCCGCGTCACGCTGGTCCTCCCTTCTTATCTTCCCTTTTATGGGGATAAATGATCCGTGCGCAAAAAACCTCCTTTGAATTTCTTTGTGATGGTCACACTCCTGCTGGGGGGAGTGCTTGCAGAAAGTGGCTTTTCGGGAGGAGACACCCCGTTCCAACGCATCCAACCTCAAATGATCGAAGTTCAATTTAATAAACATTTTCATTGGGAATATGACGACCATTTGTCCCGGAAAAAGGCGGAAGCCCTTTACCGATTTAACAATCAACTCTATAAAGAGACAAAGAGCTATGCCGGGGTTTATGCCTGCCCGGGCCGTCCGGATCTTTTCATAATGGTGTCCAACAGCGTGCCCGGAACCGCGCAGGATTTCGGCAAGCGTTTTCTGCTCATCCGGAAAACTCCCAAAGGATTGATCCTGCTGGATCAAAGCCGCGGCATGATGGACAGCTATATTTTGCAACCCACATTTTTTACGTCTAAGGACAGGGTCATTATCCTGGGTGATACCGGGGCGGAATACAGCTGGGGTGTCGTCGCTTATGAGATTCGGAAAGATAAATTAAAATATCTTGGCACCCTTAGTGTCGCCAAACCCACGGAGGAGACCACGATCAACCCCATCCCCGACGCGATCCTTAAATTGAGCGGGAACAAGCTCAGGGTTGAATTTCACACAGATCTGGTTTTCGATCCCGGTGGGCGTAAAGACCGGCTGGTGAAAAGAATGAAGGGCCGGCCGTTGGTCTTTGAATACGACGGTAAGGAATTTCAATTAAAGAAAAGTAAGAAGTAGCGATTCTATTTAAATTTGCAGATGGCCTGGCTTACCATGGGTAAATGAAGGGACTCATTCCAATCATCGCCTTCCTGCTGTTTGCCAGCCCGGTATGGGCAGAACCGTTTACGGAGCCGGTGGCGATATCCGTCGGTCCCACAGCTGAAGAAATTAAAATTGCGGATAAACAATTTGGTAAAGAAGGATATGCGCATTGGGTCGATCATGGCACTTACTATTCATACAGGATTGAAAAAGAGATAGAAAAGCTGGGTATCCCCATTGTGGATAGTCAGGAGCTGGAGTTTGAGTTTTCCGTAAACGGCGTGATTCATCCCTGGTCGCTGAAGAACCGCGAATACCAATGGTCGATTATCATGTTCAACGGAGTGGACCCGCCCCGGGAATATTTTTTTGTCTATGACCCAAACATGCAGTCCTATTTTGAGAAAGCCACAAAATAATGTAAACTCAGGCTCCTCAACCCGACATAACTTCATAAATATTAGAATTGAGGTATTGCCATGACCGACCCACAGCCTCTCGTTCCCACTCCCAATCTGACTGTCGCTTGTGACATCCCGATTCCAGGGGTTCCGTCGGCGGCCGAGTGCATGTTCAAGAAGCTGATGGCCCATATCGCTGATTTCGAGCGGGCCCTCAGTAAGGATCAGGAAGTGGGCGCATCCATGGTCGCGTTCGGGGACAAGCCGTTTTACATCGGCGGCATCGGTTACCACGGCAACGACATGATCATTTTTTACGGAGCGTCGACTTCCGGCGAGCCGATCAAGCTGATGCAACACGTCACCCAGACCAACGTCATGCTCACCGTCATGGCCCGGCGCGAGGGCCATAAAGAGCCCAAACGCATAGGCTTCCGGAGCGAGGACTTAGCCCGGCTAGGTGAAGAAAAATCCTCCCTGGCCCCCGACGAAACGGGTCAACCTTAAGTTTGTTTCCGTCCCCTATCTGATATACAATCGTCCATAAGAATGCGAAATGGCAGTCTTGTTGGGCCTCACGCAACGAGGCCTTGCGAATCCCGTCAGGTCCGGAAGGAAGCAGCGGTAGCAAGTATCCCTGGGTGCTGTGAGATCCCCAGCAATTCTGCCTTTGACTTTATCCCCATCCCAACTCATTGATAATTATGGAGTTCCAGGTATCGGCCCGCAAATGGCGGCCCCAGAAGTTCTCGGAGCTGATCGGACAGGAGCATATCGTCCGCACCCTCCACAACGCCATCGCAATGGACCGCGTGGCGCACGCCTATCTGTTTTCCGGCACCCGCGGCGTCGGTAAAACCACCACCGCCCGCCTGCTCGCCAAAGCGCTCAACTGCGAACAGGGACCCACGCCCGAGCCCTGCGATCAATGCAATTTTTGCCAGGAGATCCGCGACGGCTACAGCGTTGACGTGCTGGAAATCGACGGCGCCTCAAACCGCGGTATCAACGAAGTGCGCGATCTGATCGAAAACGTGCAGTACAGCACGTCGGCCTGCCGTTTCAAGGTCTACATCATCGACGAAGTGCACATGCTGACAAAAGAAGCGTTCAACGCCCTGCTCAAAACGCTGGAAGAGCCGCCGCCGAAGGTGGTGTTTATTTTCGCAACCACCGAGCTGATCAAAATTCCGGAAACCATTCTGTCGCGGTGCCAGTGCTTCGAATTCAAACCACTGACCCAGCAACAGATCATCGACCAGCTGAAAGCCATCTGCGAACACGACAGCATCACCATCGATGCACACAGCCTGGAAGAAATCGCAAAAAACGGCGCCGGCAGCATGCGCGACGCACAAAGCCTGCTGGACCAGGTCATCGCATTCTGCGGCAAAGAGGTCGAATCCGGCGCGGTGGAGTCGGTCCTGGGCGTCGTCGGCCAGAACGCGCTGTCCACATTTATCGACTGCGTGATTCAGAAAGACGCCGCAGGGTTACTACAGCAAGTGAAAGAAGTCATCGAACACGGCAAGGACCTCGGTTACTTCTGCCGCGACCTCATCGAATACCTGCGCAACCTGATGTTGGTGAAGGTGGCGGCGAACGCCGAATCGTTATTGTCCGGGCAAGCCGTTCATCTGGACACGCTTAAGAAGCAGGCCGGCGCATTGCAACCGGATGAGTTGCAACAGATGTTCTACGTGCTGTCAAGGGCGGAAATGGAAATGAAACGTTCGTCCCTGCCGCAGATGTTGTTCGAGATGGCGGTACTGCGGTTGACGGATGTGAGGCCGCTCCAGGAAATCGATGCGTTGATCGACCAGATCAACCGGATGGAACCTCCGTCCGGACAAAGCGCGCCGCCACCCGTGCGGAGCTCAGCACCCGCCCTGCGCAAAGCGGAAGCCGCTCCCGCACAACCCGCGCCGAAACGCGACGAGCCGGTGGATCCTCCAAATGTGCCGGGAGACCGTCGTCAGGCGTCAACGGTCAACCAGTTGCCTCCCTCGGCAGAGGGGGCGTGGCAGAAAATCCGCTCCGCCGCCGGGGCCATCAAGCGCCCGCTCGGCACTTATCTCGACAACTGCCGAATGACCGCGCTCGACGCCAAAGAGATGCGCCTCAGTTTTCGCGATCCCTACACTTTGGGTTTGGTGGAAAAGGAAGAGAACTTTGAGGTTTTGAAAGAAGCGGTGGCGGAAGTGTGCGGTAAGCCGGACATTAAAATAAAACTGCAGTTGGCTTCATCCGATCCGGCAGTCAACACGCCGGAGGCGGCCGAGCCGGAACCCTCCAAGAACCAAGGATCCGGTAACAAGGGGTCCGCATCGGAGGAAGAAGTCTTAAAAGACGCGCTGGATGTTTTTGGCGGTATCGTCATCCGTTAATCCCCTGGCGGAGGAGGCGACTGGCTGATCGTTACCGACGAGAGAAAATCATTGGGCGCATTTGGAAAGTTTTAAAATTATCCGCGGCGGTTCGCCGTGCGAATTTATAAGAGGGATTATGTTTAAAGGTATGGGCGACATGTTCAAGCAGGCGGCTGAGATGAAATCCAAAATGGCTGAAATGCAGGAAGAGCTCGCCAAAAAACAGGTCGAGGCCTCCACCGGCGGCGGTATGGTAAAGATTACCGCCAACGGCCTCAACGAAATTCTGCACATTCACATCGACGATGAACTGATCAACATGCAGGACCGCGCCATTCTGGAGGACCTGGTGGCCGGCGCCGTCAATGAAGCCCACCGCAAGGTAAAGGACCTCGCGCAGGCAGAGATGAGCAAACTCACCGGCGGCATCAAAATCCCCGGACTCTTTCCATAAGCGGGGAACCCCTGCTGGCACATTGTAAGGACGGAGAGTTAATGAAAATTTGGATGGTGGAACGCCCCCTTCCCGGATCGTTTTCCCTGCGAATGAAAAACCCTGAAATTTCTGAAATCCAATGAAACGTCCCGCCGCGGTTAAAGAACTCATCGAAGAATTAAAACGTCT
This sequence comes from Nitrospinota bacterium, assembly GCA_027298165.1. Lineage (GTDB taxonomy): Bacteria > Nitrospinota > Nitrospinia > Nitrospinales > Nitrospinaceae > SZUA-226. The sequence goes on along the minus strand of JAPUGN010000166.1, from coordinate 5,560 downwards.
GCCGGGCATCGGCCAGAAGACGGCGGAGCGCCTGTCGTTTTACCTGATGCGCGGAGACAAGGAGCGGGTCGAGAAACTGGCGCGGGCCATGCTCAACATCAAGGACAAGGTCATCCTCTGTTCCAACTGCCACGGCATCACCGAGGTGGACCCGTGCGGCATCTGCTCCGATCAACGACGCGATCACCACCAGATCTGCGTGGTGGAGGAGCCTTACGATGTGTACGTGATGGAAAACATGGGCGACTACAAAGGCGAATACCACGTGCTGATGGGGGTGATCTCGCCGCTCGACGGCATCGGGCCGCAAGATTTGACCACTGAAGATTTGAAGGCCAAGGTCGGCAAGAACGGCATCCAGGAGGTCATCCTCGCCACCAACCCGGACATGGAGGGGGAATCGACCGCCATCTACATCGCGCGCATGCTGAAGGGTTCCGGGGTGAAGGTGACGCGCATCGCATGCGGCCTGCCGGTGGGCGGGGATATCGAGTACGCCGACCCCGTCACGCTCAAGAAATCCATGGAAGGCCGTATGGAAATCGAGCCGTAACCCAACAAACGAGACAGGATCACAGGATAGAATTAACCGCAGAGGGCGCGGAGAACGCGGAAAAACCTTATAGCAGACTGGATAAAGGGATGAACAGGATTAAGGTAGATGCCCCCCAGCCTGCTCCTTCGACGAGCTCAGGACAGGTTTTACAAGGGGGAGAATGCCGGCCCCGGCGGCTCGCCGGTCCCCCCTTCTCCGAAGGGGGTTAGGGGGCTTTTTCCTTGAGCCCTTTTCCCTTGACCGGGGCTTGGAATTTCCTTAAATTAAGGACCCTTGGCCTCACACCAATTTTGAAGTAACTACCATTCCGGAGTGGCTCAATGGTAGAGCAATCGGCTGTTAACCGATGGGTTACAGGTTCGAGTCCTGTCTCCGGAGCCAGATATGAAAAACCCGCCATCCCTTAAGGGAGGCGGGTTTTTAGTTTTAACTGTATTCTTATTTCGGCAGGCCCGTTTTGTTACCGGTGACCCTTCCCTTTTTGCAATCCACGGCCCAAGCCTAATTTCTTACCCTTGCCGTTGTTGCGGGCCTGGGACATGCCATGCTGGAATCCCGTATTATGCATCTTGCCGCCTATTTTCTGACTCTTTTTGTCCATCTTGCGATGGATTTTATTTCCTTTACGGTCCAGCTTCCGGTTGATTTTATTTGCCTTGCGATCCAACCGTTTTTCGATCCGATTACCCTTGCGGTCCAGATGGTTGGCCAGGCCCTCTTTACCATGCTCCGAGGCCCAGTCTGATTTCTGATCCAGCCACTGGTTGGCCTGTGACCCTTTCTGGTCCAACCGCTGGTCGATAACGTGGCCTTTATGATCCAACCGATTCAGGATTTTCTGGCCGAGCCCATCCTCATAAGCCAGAGCCGTGGCACCGGGCAGAAAAATAAGCAGGGTGAACATTGCGACAGCACATTTCCTAAACATACGCGTTGCTCCCATAAAATGCAGAATAATCCCGTGGATAGTTCCAGTAGAACACATAAGGCGGTCCAGAGAGGGTATAAATGACGCATATCCCTCTAATGGGGTAATTATCAACGCTTTGTATTATAGGGTGTTGTCGGTTTTTTTGTGGTGAAGGGGATCATCGGGTCGGGCGATTCCGCATTTTTTTCTGGAACTGCATACGTTGCTGGGGCGTCATGTTGCGGAGTTTCCGCTGCATCGAGTGCTTGCGGTGCTGGCGCTTGAGGAATTGTTGCCGCTTCTCCGGCGGCAGGTTTTGCCAGCGTTTTTTAAGTTGCTGTTTTTTCTCCGGCGGCAGATGGTTGAACCATTTGCGGGCGCGGCGCAACTGCTGGCGTTTCTCCGGCGGCAGTTTGCTGAAGCGGTCGAATTTGTTGCGGACGTTCCGGCGTTGGTCTGGCGACATCTGTTTCCAGGTCTTCAGCCGTTGCTTCATGAGACGGCGCTGTTGCGGCGTGGCCTTGGCCCAGCGTTGGGCGCCTTTTTTGAGCCTCGATTGCTTGGCGGGCGGCAGTTGATCCCATCGCCCCGCGAAAGATTTCAGCGCGCTTTGCTCGGTGGGGCTCAATTGCTCCCACGGCACACCGGCTTCCTGCGCCCGGACGGACCCCGGCAGGGCGATCCAAAAAGCCAGCAGGAATGCCACCATTCCGATGAACTTATTGTTGTGGTGCTTCATCATTCGTTTGCTCCCGGTCCTGCAAATCGATCTGTTCCATTTCTTCGGGATCGATCCACTCGCCGTCCGCTGTTTCCCAGTCTCCCAGAAACTCCAGCAGTTCCATGGAAGGAGTTTCTGTATCGACCTCGGCCGACGGGTCGGCAGTTTTTCCAATGGCCGCCTCCTGTGCCAGCGCCGGCGAACTTAAAAGTCCCAGCAGAAGTACCGTGCTCCAAAGATGCGGCTTACCCGGCAGGGATTTCTTACTCGGCCAGCCAGGCGTAGAATTCGAGGCCGTCGTAAAATTCCAGATTCTCTTCCGCCACCAGCAGGTCGAGGTCCTCCAGATTGGTTTGCAGGCCGGCGGGTTGCTTTAAATAAATGGCGACCCCCAGGACGATGGCGCAGGCGGTGGCCAGTCCCGCTACAGGCAGCATGAACCATCGTCTGATCGGGGCTTCGTGGTGTTCGCCGGCGTCCAATGCCTGGTGCCGGATGCGGGTGAGTTTGGATTGAGTCCCTGCGTCGAGATTTTCCTCGCCGAGGTCCAACGCCTTTTTGACGTTCGCGACAAATCGTTTTTCTTTTTCCTGTTCGTTCATGGCCAGTGATCTTCCAGTAAATGCCGCAGGCTGTGCACGGCCCGCGAGTAATGGGTTTTGACCGAGCCTTCGGAACACTGCATGGCGCGAGCGGTATCCGCCACGCTCATTTCTTCCCAGGCGCGCAGAAGAAATGCCTGCTGCTGGCGCCCCGGCAGGGTTTTGAGCGCCGCGTCCAGCGCCTTCGTGGAATCCTTGAGCGCCGCCTGTTCACCGGGATGCTTGCCTTTCGGGTCGGCCAGGGTTTGAATGGGGTCTTCACTTTCTTCCCCTGCCGCCCCGCGCCAAAAGTTGCGCAACCCGTTCCAGCGGTCGCGCACGTTTTTTCTGCGGTGCCAGTCGCGGATGCGGTTCTGCAATATCCGGATAAATAGCGGCTGCCATTCCGCTTCCGGCTTCGCGGAATAATTGCTGACCCAACGTATCATGGCGTCCTGCACGATGTCCAACGCTTCGTCTGCGTTGCGGGTGGCGAACTCGGCCATGCGAAAGGCGCGCCGTTCCACCGAGGCCAGAAATTCGTCCATGGTCCGGCGTTCCATCCGCATGGGTGTCCTGAAATAGGTTCAACGTAAAAAACCCGGCGGAGAAATACCGTTCTCCGCCGGCCCTGGGTTCCGCTTAACGTCTGGCCTGACGATACGCTTTGCGATGCATGCGCTTGCCTTTGCGGTCGAGGCGTTTGTCGGTGCGGTTGCCTTTACGGTCGAGCCGCTTCTCCATTCGATTGCCTTTTCTATCCAACCGCTTTTCAATCCGGTTACCTTTGCGGTCCAGACGCTTGGCCAGTCCCGGTTTGCCGTGGTCGGCCGCCCATTGAGCTTTCTGGTCGAGACGGTCGTTGATGGCGGCGCCTTTTTGGTCCAGATGGTTATTGATGGCGTCGCCTTTGGCGTCCAACCGCTGGTTGATCACATCGCCCTTATGATCCAGCCGGTTCTGTATTTTCTGACCGGGACCGCCCTCGTGCGCCAGGGCGGTGGTTACTGGGATTGCAATCAACAGGCTGAACACTCCTAAAATCATTTTCCTCAACATTATGTCTCTCCTTTTAGTATTTAAATAGTGTAATGGATTAATTGCCACTATCCACTTAAACGCGCGACGGAGAGATCCGTTGACACAGAAAATGATTTTATTTGTAAGCAGGCTATTTTCAATGGGTTTTAATATGCTTTGAGGTGCTCGGGGCTACTTAATAGGCCTGCTTTCCATGAACTGGATCATGCGGGTGAGTGTGGTGTTGGCGGGGACGGGGACATCGTGCTGTTTACCGAGGGTGACCACGGCGCCGTTGAGGGCGTCGATCTCCGTGCGTTTGCCGGCGCGGATGTCCTGCAGCATCGATGGTTCGTGGCTGGTGGTCGGCGGCAATTGGTGTTTGTAAAAGGTATCGATGTAATCCCCGGCGCTTGCCCAATGGGTGTCATATCCCGCCGCTGTCATGACGGCGTACACTTCGTGGGCGATGGCTGCCATCAACTCGCGGGTGTGGGACGACTCGCCCAGCACGCCGTAAGGCACATCGAACACCGTACTCCAACCGTTGAGCATGCAGTTGTACAGCATCTTCGCCCACAGATCCCTGCTGACGGTGGGGGTGACTGCGCACGGAATGCCTCCGGCATCGATCGCCGCGCTCAATTTTTCCAGTCCGGACACGTCGTCATCGAACAACGAGCCCAGGTGGATGGGGTCGGCGTGCACCGTGATATCGACCTGATGTTTATGGGGACGGCGGAACCCGGTGATCACCCGACCGCTTTTGATGCGCTCTTTCGGAAAATGTTCGGCGAAGATTTCGGCGTTGCCCCAGCCGTTCTGGCACAGCACGATGGGACCCGATGCGTTGTTCAGAAACGGGATGCCGGCGATTTGTTGCGCGGCGGTTCGCGTGTCGAACGATTTGGTGCAGACCAGTATGAAATTGTAATGGGTTTTCGGCAGCTCCCTTAGTGAAACATACGCGCCGAAGGATGCGGGTGGCGCTTGGAAGTCGCCAAACAGGCCGGTGCGTTGCAATCCGTTGTGTTGGAGGGCGTCGACCGTATCTTTGCGGCCGATGAGGTCGACCTGTTCCCCGGATTTCAAAAGGCAGGAGGCCAGGCCCAGTCCCACCGCCCCCGCGCCGTATAGAAGGATCTGCATGCGGCCATTGTACTACATAGCGCTAAGCGGTTTGTGGCGGGGGACCCAGATATCGAGTTAATACTTTGAGCAGATCGGGAATAGCGAACGGTTTGGACAGTTCCTCCTTGAATCCCATATCCAGGGCTTTTTGAATTTCGCTGGCTGATGAACTGGCGCTGAAGGCCACGACGGGTATATTTTCGGTTTCTCTGAACTGTTTGAGATTTCTGAAAACTTCCATGCCGCTCATGTCCGGTAAATCCATGTCCATCAAAATCAGGGCCGGTTGATTTTGTTGGGCCAGGTTCAAACCTATTTCGCCCAGGGAGCTGGTCAACAGTTTGACATCGGGACGGTAATTCTCAAGCACCTGTTGGACGAGATATTGATTACCGGGATTGTCTTCAATATATAGAACGGAACCGGATCCTCCTCTTTCTGGCTGGGCAGGCGGTTCTGACCGGGACTGTTCAGGCGCTTTCATGGTCGTACCTCTGTGGGTTCCATCCCATTTTTGGTTCAAGGTTACAAAAATTGCATTTGCCCTTGAAACGCAACAACTAGGCCATTTCACCCTAGAACCGGGCTAATTCACCCTATAAATGGTAAATACATGCTAATCATGCATTTTTTAATAGTTT
>JAPUGN010000165.1 GCA_027298165.1 Nitrospinota bacterium | reverse complement strand
GGTGGTGACCGGACAGCAGGCCCTCCACCAGCTGGATGGCCCGAATGCTGAGGGAGGATATCTCCGAAAGGGTTTCCGGACCGTAGTTGAATTGAGTGTTTTCTGCCATAGCGGTTGAGAGGCCGATTTATTGGCCTATTGGACATTATGTTGCTTTCCGGGCACTACTTCAACCCCGGGCTGAAGCGGGTTGCATGGCGCAGGGTGCAGGGCAGGGTGGGCCAATCGGCCAGCAGGGGGAACAGTCAGCGGTGGCCCGTCCTCCCCCGGAAACTCCGCCATAACCTATTGCGCTTAAAGGGTTTATTAATCAGGACTGTTCAGTTTTTAAAGTTTCGTGTTATACTGAAAAACCACTAATTATGGAGTGCTTAGGAGAAGCAAACCTGTTATGAAGAAGTCGTTTAACGACCTTCCGGTCGAAGAGCTGGTCCCGCAACTGCTGGCCGAGGATGGCCGATCGCTGGACCTCAGGCTGAAATATATCGGGGACGAGGGTTTACAATACGTGGCTCAGCAGGAGTCGCTCCAGGGGCTTGAGGTGTTGAATCTGGAGCGGAATGAAATCACTCCGGAAGGCTTCCGGGCTCTGGCGGAATCGCCGGTCATCAAAGGGCTGGTCGAACTGCATCTGGAACGCAATGCGCTTGGAGATGAGGGGGCGCGCATGATCGCGGAATCTTCCAATTTCTCCAATTTGAAGTATTTGAACCTGTGGAAAAATAATGTGGGGCCAGAAGGAGCCAAAGCCCTTGCCCAGTCGATCTACCTGTCCGGTCTGGCTTCGCTGGATCTGGCGCAAAACCGGCTGGGCGATGAAGGGGCCCGGGCCTTGTCGGAAACGTTTACGCTCTCCGACCTGAAATATATGGATGTTTATGGTAATGGGATCAGTCCCGAGGGACAGGAATTATTGAAGAAAGCAGAGGGGTTGGTAAAGGTCCGGGATATGATCCTGGCGTAACCACCCACCGATTAATTTTTTTGAGGAGGTCATCTTGTTTAAGAACTGGAGTAAAAGCGCGGTAACGGCAGTAGCTTTTTTGTCGGTTTTAATATTTACACTAACCGCTAATGTTGTTTTTAATCCCGCCCCGGTCTGGGCGGACGATTCCGCCCAACGGGACACCGCCAGTGAAACCGCCGGCGAGTCCCTGGAGGCGCAGGCCAAATTGGCAGGCGCCGTCGACAGTGCCGGCGGGTATTTCAGCGGTATCTGGGGTTGGATCACCGGCGTCACCGATGCCGTCAACAAGATGTGGGGTATGGAAAACGGCAGTGGCGTGGCGATGGTGGTCAACGCTATGTTTTACCTCATCCTCATCGTGGTCTTTGGGTTTGTCGGGAAAATGATTCTCAATATATTTAAAGATGTGGTCGGAGGGAAAGTGGACGAGAAATACCAGAAGCCTTCTTTTCGTAAAAAATAACCTTACGGTATTCGATTTCGGGGCGGCGCGGTTTACTGCCAGCCTGAATCCGACAATCGGATGAATGGGCCCCGGTGGGTATCGAGGAAACTCTGCACCTGCTCGAGTCCCACCCGGTATTGCTTGTCGGCAAAAGCCTCCGCTCCCGGTCCCTGGTATCTCTGCGAAAAAACCGAAAAGCGCTGGGCCGTCCGCATTTCATAATTCCTCTGGATAAAATATACCTCCTCCTGTGAAATTCCCCGCACCGGGGGAAACCGTCCCATCCGGAATTGGAGCAGATTTAAAAACGTTTCGTCGGTATCGCGTTTCAACGGCGGCACCAGCGTCGCCGGGGAATGCTCCAGCAGAGGCCGGTCGTCGGTGATTATGGCTGCGCGGTCCATCAGTGGCCCCAGCGACTGCCCGTCGGCCAGATAAAAATCCATGAAATCCAGAAAATGGTAAATCCCGATTTCCTCCGCCATGCGCCGCACCTCGCCGTTTTTCATCTGTTGGTCGAAGCGTGATTTATCCAGGACATGCGGCTCGTTCGAGCCTACCAGAAGAACGATGCGCGTCAGATAACTGTTCCAGACACTGGTGTGCGGAAACACGGATTGAAAGGTTTTCACAATCGCCAACGCATCGGTGGGCCCCACCAAATGCAGGGGCAGCCACTGCATCATCAATCCACCCGGATTCAACCGCCGCTGTGACTGCTCGTAAAATTCTTTAGAGTATAAATTGTTCACCCCCGCCTGGATAGGCGACATCGGCTCCAGCGTGATCACGTCATACGTCCGGTCCGTCCAGCGGATGAACCCGCGGGCGTCCTGAACCGTCACATCCACGTTGTCCCGGTTGAGGGGGTCAAGGTTCCAGGGCGCAAACCAATGTGCCAGCGAAAGCACGTTGCGGTCGATCTCCACCCCGTCCACCTCAATTCCCGGAAAACGCGCCACCGTGCCCAGCGTGTTGCCGGTGCCGAAGCACATCACCAGCGCCCGCTTCGGGTCGGGGTGCAGCATCATCGGCACGAACCCCATGGCCTGCATGTAGGCACTGCCGCCCACCGAGTGGGATACGGTGGCGGTGCTGAAACCGTCGATATAAAGAGTCCGCGCCCCCGACCGCTTGTCCTCCACCACGCTCAAGGTTGAAAAATTTCCTTCCTTGTAGTCGAGCAGTTTCAGGTGCTCCGGCGAAGTATTGATTTCCACCCGGGCCAGATTGTGTTCGCCCAGTTGCCCGGCCGCTGTCGACGGGGTGAGTGCGGCGTAACTACCGATAATGATTCCGGCGCACAGAGTCAGGGAAACCGCCCACTGCTTAAAGCGATTGCCACTATGCCAGGCCCAGGCCGCGAGGCTCAACGCGATCAACACCGAATACAAAATAAACAGCGTTTTCTGGATGCCCCACAACGGCACCAGCAGAAACGGCGTGAGTGCCGTCCCCAAAATTCCGCCGATGGTGTTGACAGCGTAACTGTTACCGAGCGTTCCGGTCACGTTGCCGAACAGATTGAAATGGATGTGATTGGCCAGCGGATAGATGAGGCCGAATCCCACCGTCGGCAGAATCATGAAAACGAACGCGGCCATCGATCGATCCATCAAAGTACTTCCGGGGGTATTCTCCAATGCGTAAAACCACTGATCCGCTTTCAAGGTCCATTCAGTAAGAATATCGAATGCAGGAAACATCAGCAGGCAGAGCAGGCCGATGGCCAGCTCCACCGCCAGGAATTTAGCCACCCAGCGCGACCGGCCCAGCAGTTTTTCCGCGACTGCACTGCCCAGCGCAATGCCGAACAAAAACGTGGCGAGAATAATGGCGAACGAATACAGCGAACTGCCGAGAGGAAACACCAGCACCCGTGTCCACAGAATTTCACTCGCCAGGGCCACCAGCCCGGAATACCCGAACACGATCAATAGCAACAGGCCGAGTCCGCGGGAGGGAACCGCTTCCTCGAGTAGGGTGGTTTCCTGGGTGCGCGGGGAGGCCGGCTCCTCAATGTTTTTGCCGGGTTTCCAAAACCAGCAGAGGAAAAACACCAAACCGTTCAGAACCACCGCGCTCTGGTTGGTGCCCTGGATACCCAGAACCTGGGTTGCGAAAAACTGGGTGTACAGAACACCGGCCACCGCGCCGAAGGTGTTGAGTGCGTACAGAAACGACAGTTTGGAAAAAATGTTCGCGCTTCGGGCACCGATCGACCAGCTTCCGATCACCGGTAGAGTCGCCCCCATCATGAAGGTGGCGGGAAGCATGAGCAGAGTGCTCAAGATAAACTCGGTGCCGTGCCGGGTAAAATCCGATCCCGACAGCGGGTCGACCAGGTGCGGATACACCGCCGTCAGCCCCTGCAGTAAAAAGGGAAAAGCCAGCGCGTAGAGGCCGATGGCCGCCTCGAGTTTGCCGTACAGCCGGACGAGGTTGAGGTTCTCCCGCCCGGGCCTCTGGAGGTATTTGGAAATGCCCCACGCGCCAAGCGCCAGCCCGGCCATGAAGGCGCACAACACCGCGCTGATGGCGTACAGGGTGCCGCCGAACACCAGCCGCAATTGTTTGATCCAGATCAGCTCGTAGGTCAGGCTGGTCCATCCGGAAAGGAACAAGCAGGCGTAAGGAATGAATTTGGAAGACCACGGACGGACAAAAGGCATCGGGGAGTCCGGCAAAGAGTTTTGGGAATTGTCACACAGGGCGGGTGGAGGAGTCAACTTCGCCCGGTTGCAACCGTTTTTAAACGGTGGTAGCCTTGGTGAGGCTCAGCCGTATTGTAAAGGTTAGGAGATAGAAGGCAGCGCCGTTACCCGTCGAATTTACGCTATGAAATTTTCTCACAGAGTGATATGTTTCCTGCTTTTATTTTCAGGGTCGGGAGCCTTTTCGCCCGTCTTTGCCGATCCGGGTAAGGCGCTATTCAAGGAAAAGGCCTGCGCCCTGTGCCACAACATCAACAACCCCGGGACGGTGTTTTCACCCGTGTGTCCCGGTTTGCAGGGCGTCCGGCACCGGCACAGCCAGGACTGGCTCCGCCAATGGCTGAAGGATCCCGCCGCCGTCTGGGCCACCGATGATACGGGTGTCCGGGACATGAACGCCCGTTACTTTCGTTACCGCGGAAGCCAACCCAAACCGCGGGAAAGCTTCATGGCGACGATCATCGGCAAGAGTGTCGTGCTCACCGACGAAGAGATCGAGGTGTTGATCGAGTATCTTTGGAAACTTTAACGATTCAACGGCGGAAAAGCCCGCCGTTCCCATTCTTATATATTGGAGTCACGCGCATGTTTAAACCCTCAGGCTGGATTTTCGGAATTGTTTTTCTTTCATGTTTGACCTTCAGCGTTCCCGGCTGGGCACAGCCTGCTTCGGGCGGCGAGGACCTCACCGAAGACATGAACATCCCCAGGGTGGTGGCCAAGGTCAATGGCGTCGAACTGCGCTCCGACTACATCCGTTTTCGGTTGAATCTGGATATGCGCCGCATCGGACAAAACCTGAATGCCCGGCAGAAATCCGAAATGGCCGGGGCCATCATCGAGAAGGAAATCGTGCGGGAGCTCATGTACCAGGAAGGCCGGACCAAAGGCCAGCGTGTGTCTCCAGCTTCGATTGAAAAGGAGTATCAGGAATTCAAGCAATCCTATGGCTCGGAAAATGAGTTTCAAAATGCCCTGAAAGAGCGCGGCATCTCCGAAGCCGAACTCAAAAAAGGCATCGAGGTGGATCTCATCGCCAAGAACCTGCTCGATGAACGGGTCAAGGGAAAGGTGCATGTGACCGACACCCAGGTCAAAAAGTTTTATAAGGACAAGTATGAAGATTTCAAGCGTCCTGAAGCCTTCCGGGTGCGACACATTTTTATCGCGTATGTTCCCTTTGATGTCGTGCAGAACACTCCGCACGAGGAGATGAAGGAAAAAGCCGGGGCTTACCGTGTGGCTTCCAAAAAGAAAATCGACGAAGTGGTCGCGAAAATCCAGACCGGGGAGCGGTTCGAAGACCTGGCCAAACTGTACTCCGATGACAAAGAAAGCGCCGTCAAGGGCGGCGACCTCGAATTCATGTACAAAGGGGTGTTCGATCCCCGGTTCGACAAGGCCGTGGAAAAATTAAAGGTCGGTGAGACCAGCGGCATCGTCGAAACCGAGTTCGGCTACCACATTATCCAGCTGATGGAAACCAAGCCCACGCAATACGCACCCTTCGTGGAGGTGGAGGAATCCATTCAAAAACATCTGTTTATGACCGAGGCCCAGAAACTGGTCGGGCGGTATATCGAGATCCTCCGGAAAAAGGCCGATATTATCGTGTATTACCGGGGCTGATAAGCCCACCGGCCCTCCTCTGTGATACAATGACCGCTTCCAGAAAAAGCACCGGCAGGCCTCCGGTCCGCGCCGGTTATTGGGACCTAAATTTAAAATAACCTTTTCATATATCAAGGAGCTCGTTTTATGGCCAGCTATACCAAGGAACAGGACGTCCAAACCACTCAGGAGGACGACCCGAAAGCACGCGAAATCCTGCGCGAAGTGTTCGGCAATACCGCACGGTGGAATGCTGATTTCAAAGGATTCACCGCCGATATCACGGTGAACATCAACGGCAAAGAGGAAACCGGGACGGTTACCGTAAAGAACACCAAGGAAATCGAAGTGACGATTAAGGACGAGAAGGCGAAGGAATTTGCGTCGGAGAATCTGGCGTCGATCGCCATGCACCGCGGACCCCGCTCGTTCGAGGAATCCGACGGCAAGTACAAACTGTCATTCGGCGACGACGGCACGCACCCTCTCGGACGCAGTATCGTCATGGGCGGCGACGGCATGGGTTCGTTCTACCGCGTGAAGGACGGACGCATCCAGCAGATCAACCGCAAAACGCCCCGTTTTTCGTTTTCCATCAACATCGAGGAAAGCGTGAAGAACGCCGAAGACAAGTTTCTGACGAAAAAGTATTCGGTGTTTTATTTTAATCCGGAGTCCAACACGCTGAAAAATGTCGAGAGTTACACCGACCAATACGCCCGCGTCGGCGCGTATGATTTGCCCGAACAGCGGCGCATCATCGATTGCCAGGAAGGCAATGTCGTGGTCAGCTCCATGACCCTCAGCAACCACAAAATGTTGTAAATTTCATTTCGCGCACGCAAAACCCCGCTCTGGTTACAGGGCGGGGTTTTTTATTGGGACAGGATTTTTTTATTCAGGGTTTCTTTATCGTTGACCGTCACACCATTTCCCAGTACGGATTGTTTGACGTGGCTGTTCTTACCTACCGTAACCCCTTCCCAGCAGATGGAGTTTTCGATGACAGCGTGGTCGCCGACGGTGCAATAGTCTCCCAGCACGGTGTAAGGGCCGATCTTCGCGGTGTCGGCAATCTTGCAATATTTCCCCAATTGGGTCGGCGGGAGGGCTTTGCCCTGCGGCAGATTGCTGATCCTCATAGGAAGGCCACCGTTCATTTGTCCGTCGAATAAATCCTTTTGCACTTCGTGGTAACTATGGATCGTGCCGATGTCTCTCCAGTACCCGTTGTGCCAGTATACGAACATCGGCAATGCGTCCTCCAGCATGCCGGGAAATACGTCGGTGGTGGTACCGTAAAATTTGTTTTCCGGGATGCGGTCGAAGATTTCCGGCTCCATGATCTGAACACCGGTGAACAGCACGCGCGTGGTGTAGTCCGGCATGTTCATGGATGACGCGCCGACCATGTGGACAATGCGGTCATCCTCGTCCACTTCAATCGGATCGCACTGCTCCGGCGAGTCGCCTTCCCGCACCACCAACGTCAATGCCGAGTTCTTCGCCTTGTGGAACGCGATCACCTCGCTGAGATCGATGTCGGTCACCACGTCGCTGTTGATGACGAGAAAAGATTCGCCGTCCAGCCACTGCTGCGCTTTCTTAATGCCGCCGGCTGTGCCGAGAATTTTCGGCTCGTGCGACCAGTGCAGATTCACCCCGAATTTTCTGCCGTCACCGAAAAAATCCGTGATCATATCCGGCAGGTGGTGGAGGTTGATGACGATGTCGTGGATGCCGTGGGTGCGGAGCAGGTGAATCGTGTGTTCCAGGATAGGCCGGTTCAGGATCGGCATCATCGGTTTCGGAATCTTGTCCGTAAGGGGGCGCAGGCGCGTGCCAAATCCAGCCGCCAGGATCATCGCTTTCATGATTGCTCCGCCTGCCGTTTCAGGCTTTCGGTATAAGGCGGTCGCGCGATGCCGTTCTCGGTGATGATGGCGGTGACCAGCTCGTTCGGGGTGATGTCGAATGCCGGGTGCGCCACATCGATACCCTCCGGTGCGATGCGCTTGTTGTTGAACGTCACCACTTCATCCGTACTCCGCTCCTCGATGGGAATGGCGTCGCCGGTGGCCAGAGATAGATCCAGTGTCGATACCGGCGCCGCCACGTAAAACGGAATATTGTGTTTTTCCGCGAGCACCGCCATCATGTAGGTGCCGA
>JAPUGN010000164.1 GCA_027298165.1 Nitrospinota bacterium | reverse complement strand
GTCCACCTGCTCTCTTCGATATATTTTGCGCGCGCCGGCAATTATACCGTTTACCTGATTCTGTTCGCGCTCATCATTCCGGTGATGGCGCCGGGATTTATGACGCGTCCGCATCTGGCCACGTTTCTGGGCCTGACCCTGCTGGTTTACATTTTCCAGAAATTCTTCGATGGCAATCATCGCATCCTCATATGGACGCCGCTCCTCATGCTGGTGTGGGTCAACAGCCACGGCGGCGTAGTGGCGGGATTGGGTATTTTCGGCGCGGTCACCGCGGTGGAATTTATTCGCTGCCGCAAGACCGGTGAAACCAAGGGCGGACTGCTCCTGAAATATTTTATGCTGTCCTGCGGGGCGGTGCTGATCAATCCCTACGGTTATCACCTTTGGCTGTTTTTCTTCCATTCGCTCGGGACGCCGCGGACCATCAGCGAATGGGCACCGGTGGGATTATTCGATACCAGCCACTGGCAATTCAAAATGCTCGTGTTACTGTTTGCGGGAAGCTTTTTTCTGCCGAACAAAAAACGCGTGTGGGAAATTCTGATCATTACGCTGGCGATCGTTTATGGCCTCCGCCATCAACGCCACACGGTGCTGGCGGCAATTCTGCTGGCGCCTTACCTGCTGTTGCAGTACGGGCGCTGGCTCCAATGGGACCTCAAAACCTATTACGACCGGCTGAGCCGGCATTTCCACTGGGCCGTGCAGGGCGTTCTGGGCCTCTTCGCCGCCTATCTATGCGGGTTGCAGATCAGCCTGTACGCCGATGATGATTTTAAAATCCGCGTTGACCCGCATGTGTATCCGGTCTATGCCGCACAGTTCATGACAGCCAACCACATCGAGGGCAACCTGGTGGTCCCGTTCGACTGGGGGGAATACATTATCTGGAAGTCGCCCGGCTCCCGGGTATCGATCGACGGCCGGTTCCGTACCGTGTATCCGGAAACGATCATCGAAATGAACCGGGCCTTCGCCTACGGCAAGCCGGAGGGATTGGCGTTGCTTAGGGATTACCCCACCTTCGCGGTGCTGACCAAAAGATTCGAAGGACCGCACAAACTCATGGAAAGCATGCCGGGCTGGGTGAAGGTTTATCAGGACCCCATCTCCAAACTATTCATACGCAGCCGGGACAGCGCCCCCGACCATCCGGTATGGCAACGCCTCGATAAAAACGGGATCATCCATCTCGACACCCCTCCCCCCTGGCCTTTTCCGGGTTGATCAATCCTTGTCAATGGCGGGCAATATTGTGCTCGATTTTTTTGAGGGCGGCCTTGATATGGTCGGACAACGCCTGACTGGTAATGTTCATGGCCTGGGCGGCCCGTTTCTTTTTAACCCCGCCGTAAAACACCATGCAAACCGCCATCAGTTGTTTGTCCGTCAGGCAAATCTGGCCCAGATCGATCGAAATGTCTTTCAGGTGATCGTACTCAGGCCGGAGGTGATATCCGGGGTCCGCCGGCAAACGATCCAATCTGGTAGCCAGCCGGGTGGACGGTCATTCCATGGAGCCCATGCTCCATCCCGGCGATATTGTGGTCATCGACCGGGATGATAAAAAAATTATCAAAAACAAAATATTTGCCATATATCATGAGGGGGGTCTCACCGCGAAATTTCTCGAGCGGAAAAACGATCTGCTCATCCTGCGGCCCATTAACCCGAATGCCGAAGTACAAATCATTTAATTGAACGAAAACCCGCAACCCATCGTCGGCAAAATTATTGGCGCCTGGAAGGATTTATAATGTCCACCGTCACCTACAAAATTCTCCTGGCGGATGACAATCCCGTTAATCGGGATTTGGCCGCCCGCCTGTTGACTAAAAGAGGCCATGAGGTGGTCACCGTCGAAAACGGCCAAGAGGCGGTGGACCGTTTTCTCGAGAGCGTTTTTGACGTTATTCTCATGGATCTGGAAATGCCGGTTATGAGCGGCATCGAAGCCGCCCGGCAAATCCGAGCCAAGGAGCGTGCCACAGCCGTAGACACTCCGCCCTACACCCCCATTATTGCGATGACCGCCCACGATCAAGAAGCGCAAAAAACCTCTTGTCTCGTCGTCGGGATGGACGGTTTCATCACCAAACCGATCGATATTAAATCCATCCACCAGACCATTCAGGAAATCGTTGACGCCGCCCAATCCCGATAACCCGGGGCGCGAGAAAGAACCCTGCTCTAGGGATATCGATTCTTCAGTCGTTTGATTCGGGAGGAAAGAGCGTCGAGCGCAGAGCAATCCAGATCGTAGCGGCAGTGAATCTGTGCTTCCATGAATTCATGAGCGGAAGGGTAAGACGGATCCCTCCGAATTTTTTCCAGGCGAGTCGGCTCGGGTGCGGGATCGGCAGGAGCAATGGCATTCCCCCTGTTCACCCATTCCGCGACCATGCGGCGATGGCGGTTGGCCATGTCGTCTGGGACGATCAGTATACGCCCGTCGTTCATCACCACCTGGATTGTTCCTCCGTCGACAAACTTCGCAGACGCGATCGGGTGCGCCGCCCAGGACGGGTGGGCAGTGGCCCACAGCACAATTAAAATAACTGCGAGATAAATTTTCCTCATAAGTCCTCCTTGAATAGGTCCAGCTTTACGCTGGCCTTAAAGTTCGGCGTCACCGCTTGAAAAATGTCTACCGTCATCGCGGCTGTTCTTTTTGAACGTCGGGATTGGGGTACTGCGGGGTAGGTTGTATGCGCATCGGTGTGATTTCGATCATGTGCGCATCGGTGAAGAACCAGGTGTGACGGCCGGTGCCGTCGGGGTCGCCGCACATTTTGGGGGCGCGGTCGTTGAGAATCACCGTATAGGTTTCACCGTAAACCGACCGGCCGTTGTGCAAAGGATCGTACCGCAACTCCAGCTGACCTGCAGGGTTGAGGCGCCAGAGAGCATCGAGAGCCTGATAGCGGGATCGGGATTCGGGGAACTCCCCGGCCACGGAGGATACAGGGGTCCACAAAGCGAAGGCGGTGATGCCTATCGTGAAAGCCAGCCGGGTCCATTGGGAAATCATACCGACTCCTCTACGTTAAAAGTTTGTATGGCGCCGGCTAGCGGACCGATAGTTTAGATACGCCGGCCCGCAGAGCTCCCAGACCGACACCCCCTAAGAGAGTATTCACATGATCGCTGGTGACGAATTCCGCGAGGCTCATGTCGCCGGTGATCAGGCGAAGCATGGACACCAGCACCATCAATCCCGCAATAAGGTAAGTCTTTTTTCCTTGCAGCCGATACATAGTCTTCTCCGAATAAGAATTTTCCTACAACCAAAAAGGCGGGTGGGAAATTTGGCGGTTGCCACCGCAATCGTTGACAAAATTTTTGTTCTTTTAAAATCGAACAGTTTCATTCAAACCCTTGAGGCACATTCACACCTGAATGCGCCGCCCGCGTTTGCGGGTTTCTGTAAGTTAACAAACCAAACAAGGCGTGTGT
The DNA here is from genome assembly GCA_027298165.1 of Nitrospinota bacterium. GTDB lineage: Bacteria > Nitrospinota > Nitrospinia > Nitrospinales > Nitrospinaceae > SZUA-226. The sequence continues at coordinate 489 of JAPUGN010000164.1, read as the reverse complement.
CTTATAACCGCTTGGTTTTAAATGTATTGTCAATACAAAACAGGAGGTATGAACAACGGTTGGAAAATGTAAAGAGGCGGCGGAAATTTTTTTAAAAAAGTTTGAAACGCGAAATTCATGTTATTGCTTTACTTACGACATCGGTGAATTTTTTTTATCTTTTAGGGTTGATTTCAATTCGGCGGTTGACTATATTGCGGTCTTCCCACCTGATGTATTTTTTTTAAAGTTCACGCCAAAATCCTGGAGGGAGGACTCCCATGGAGATCCTTTGGAAAAATTGTCTCGATGAGATAGAGAAAAGAGTCCTTCCGGAAAATTTCAATACCTGGTTTACCCCAACATACCCCTGCGCCAAAGATGAAGATGCGTTGACCATCGCGGTCCCCAATCGTTTCTACGAAAAATGTTTGATCGAAAATTATCTAGAGCTGATTCAGAACGTTTTGGAAACAGTGTCCGACAAAAAACTGGCAGTCCGTTTCAGGG
>JAPUGN010000163.1 GCA_027298165.1 Nitrospinota bacterium | reverse complement strand
AGATGGCGGACCTGCTGATCGGTGCCGTGCTTCTGCCCGGCGCCAAATCTCCCAAGCTGATTTCCCGCGATATGATCAAGGACATGATGCAGGGTTCAGTGGTGGTGGATGTCGGTATCGACCAGGGCGGCATTCTCGAAACATCGCGCCCCACCACCCACAGCGACCCGATTTTTCTGGTGGACGGCGTGGTGCATTACTGCGTTTCCAACATGCCCGGTGCCGTGGCCCGGACCTCCACCTATGCCCTGACCAACGCGATTCTGCCTTACGCCCGCGAACTGGCTGGAAAGGGCCTGAAAAAATCCCTCCAGGGGAATCCGGCTCTGTGCCGCGGGCTCAATCTTTTCAAAGGGAAAGTGACTCATCCCGCGGTCGCTCAAGCGCTTGCCAAGGAATATGTTCCACCCGAAAAGGTTTTGAGTTAGACTGAGGCCCAAATCGACCCCGCTCCAAAATCTCTTCTGGAGCCAACCCTCTCATCCTTAAAATTCAACGGGCATGCGGCATTCCAATTTCGTCCATTTACACGTGCATACCCACTACAGCCTGCTGGATTCGTCTCTCAGGCATGAGGCCTTGTTCAAACGGGCCGCCGAATTCCGGATGCCCGCCGTCGCCATGACCGACCACGGAAACCTGTTCGGTGCCATGGAGTTTTACGCCGGTGCGAAAAAGCACGGGCTCAAACCCATTATCGGATGCGAAGTGTACGTCGCTCCCGAAAGCCGCCTTAAAAAGGATGATAACTTCAGTCTGCGCGACGCTTCCTATCATCTGATTCTGCTGGCCAAAGACGATACCGGTTACAAAAACCTGCTGAAGCTGGTGACGAAGGGCTATCTGGAGGGATTTTATTACAAGCCGCGTATCGATAAGGACCTGTTGGCGGAACATGCCGAAGGTTTGATTGCGCTCTCGTCCTGCAACCGGGGCGAGGTGGCCCACCACCTCAACAAGGAGAACATTCCCCGCGCCACCCGGATGGCCGAGCAATACCGCGACATCATGGGTGAGGATAATTTTTACTTGGAACTGCAGGACCACAAGCTTGATTGGCAGGAGGGGATTAACAAGGGACTTGTGGAGATCAGTAAAAATACCGGCATCCCTGTGGTGGCTACCAACAACTGTCATTACCTCGACCGTGAAGATTTCCGCGCCCACGAAATTCTATTATGCCTGCAAACCGGTAAGACCATGGAAGATCCCTACCGGATGAAGTATCACTCCGACGAATATTATTTCAAATCGGCAGAAGAGATGACCGAGTTGTTCCGCCAGGTGCCGGAGGCCATCGAGAACACTATCAAAATTGCCGAGCGGTGCAATCTGGAAATGGGGTTGGGCATCGACAACTTGCCGGAGTATCCCGTGCCGGAGTCGTACACTTTGTTTTCCTACCTGGAGGAGCGGTCGAAGAAGGGGTTGCAGAATCGGTTCGAGACGATGCAGCGGCTGGATCAAACCTTTGATGCCGCAGTGTATGAGGCGCGTCTCGACGAAGAACTACAGATTATCCAGAAAATGGGATACCCCGGGTACTTTCTGATTGTGTGGGATTTCATCCGGCACGCGCGGGAGCAGGGCATACCCGTTGGACCAGGGCGGGGCTCCGCCGCGGGCAGTCTGGTGGCGTATTCTTTGAAGATCACCGATCTCGATCCCATTCAGTACGGTCTGCTGTTCGAACGATTCCTGAACCCGGAGCGGGTGAGCATGCCCGATATCGACATCGATTTCTGCATGGACGGGCGCGACGAAGTCATCCAGTATGTCACCGAAAAATACGGCGGCAACGAGTTTGTCAGCCAGATCATCACTTTCGGAAGCATGAATGCCAAGGGCGTGCTCCGCGACGTCGGCCGGGTGCTGGGCATGACCTACGGAGAGGTCGACAAAATCGCCAAGCTCGTTCCCAACCGGCTGAACATCACCCTGACCGACGCCCTCAAGGAAGAGCCGAAGTTCAAGGAGATGCGCGAGGAAAACAAAAACGTCAACGAGCTGTTGAACATCGCGCTGCGTCTCGAAGGTTTGCCGCGCCACTGTTCGACCCATGCGGCGGGGGTGGTGATCTCCCCGAAACCGCTCACCGAGTTCCTTCCTTTATATAAAGGAAGAAACGACGAGGTGGTCACCCAGTTTTCGATGAACAATATCGAAAAACTGGGACTGCTCAAGATGGATTTTCTCGGCCTGCGTACGTTGACGGTGATTCATAACACCCTCAAACTCATCCAGTCTTCTGTGGGAACGGATTTGGATATCGACGCCATTCCCAAAGACGACCCGAAAACCTATCAGTTACTCAGCGACGCCCGCACGCGCGGGGTATTCCAGTTGGAAAGCTCTGGCATGCGCGATTTGCTCAAGAAAATGAAGCCGGACAGTTTTGAAGACATCATCGCCTTGCTGGCGTTGTTCCGGCCCGGTCCGCTGGAGAGCGGCATGATCGACGACTACGTCAAACGCAAGCACGGCACGCTGGATGAGAAATACGACCTGCCGCAATTGAAGGAAATTCTGCAGGAGACGCACGGCGTCATTCTCTACCAGGAACAGGTCATGAAAATAGCCAACGTGCTGGCCGGGTTCACCCTCGGCGACGCAGACCTGTTGCGCCGCGCGATGGGTAAAAAGAAACCGGAAGAGATGGCTCAGCAGAGGGAGAAATTCGCCAAGGGTTCCGCCCGCAACAAAATTCCGGAGAAAAAAGCCGAACGCATTTTCGACCTCATGGAAAAATTCGCAGGGTACGGGTTTAATAAATCGCACAGCGCCGCTTATGCGTTGATCTCTTACCAGACCGCGTACCTGAAGGGGCATTATCCCCTGCAGTTTTTCGGCGCGCTGATCACCAGCGATATGGACAACACCGATAAGGTGATCCGCTACATCAACGACGCTCGGGAAATCGGCATCAAGATTCTGCCGCCGGACGTGAACCAGAGCCAGAAGGATTTTTCGATTTCCAAAGACGCCTTGTTGTTCGGGCTCGGGGCGATCAAAAATGTCGGGTCGGCGGCCATCGATCAGATCATTGAAATCCGGCGAGAGCTGGGCCGGTTCGATTCGCTCAAACAATTTTGCGAGCAGGTGGACCTGAGGCAGGTCAACAAGCGGGTCATCGAAAGCCTTATCAAAAGCGGTGCCTGCGATTCCCTGAGCGAAGGCCGCGCCAGCATGATGAGCCACCTGCAACAGTACATGGACATAGGGCAGGCCCGGCAGAGGGACCAGCAGCTGGGGCAATCGAACCTGTTTGATATGTTTGAGGAAGAAGTTGTGAATGAAGCTTCCGCTGAATCCAACGGAGTCCAGGAGTGGAGCGATCACGACCGCCTGCGATTCGAAAAGGAAACCATCGGTTTTTACGTGTCCGGGCATCCGTTGACGCGGTATCAGAAGGATATCGACTGGTTCACTGATTCCAGTTCCGCCAGTATTTCGGAGCAGGACAACGGCAAGAACGTCAGCCTCGCCGGGGTGCCGTTCAAGGTTATCCTCAAAACCACGCGCCGGGGCGACAAAATTGCGCTGGTGACCCTGGAGGATTTGCAGGGAACGGTGGAGGTCACCCTGTGGCCGGAAATCTACCAGGCCTCGGAGGACCTCTTGGCTGCGGACGAGCCGATCCTGGTCAAGGGCACGGTGGATTCGGTCGACAACGTGCCCAAGGTGATCGCCAAGGAAATTTTACCGTTGTCAGAGGCCAAGAACCACTGGAAAGGGAAGATCCACGTTCAGATACGAACGCCGGGCCTCGAAAAGGAAATGATGGTCTCGATCAAAAACGTGTTGTCCGGGCATCCGGGAACGAATCCCCTGCTGGTGCATTTTATTTTTCCGGACAGCAAAACCCGGATTCGAACGGTGGCATCCGACATGAAGGTGCGGCCCAGCGACGAAGTGATTCGCGAGGTTGAAGCTTTGCTGGGAGAAGATTCGATTTATTTTGAATGAACCCGGCGGGTTTTAGCCGGGCGGGTGAGAGCGGATCAGATTCTCGATGCGTTCGAAATCATTTTCCCGCTCCGGTTTGGAGGAATTGAGTGGGATGACGACCGGCGCCCCCTTTTGGGAGTTCACTCTCAGTGCGGGAACACTTAAACGTCCCAACAAGAGAGCCGGTAAAAAGAAGGCCGAAGTTCTTTCGGCTGAGGCCACCTCGTTCCAGGGGATGAACGCTTTGGGATGGCCTGCCGGAAAATGGAATCGCGAAAAATGCATGGCGAGCCCCTCGGGCCCCAGCATGACGAAATATTTCCTGGGAAACATGTCGCGGATGTTCAGTAGCATCACGATCACCCGGATCAACCCGGCGAGCATCACCAGGCACAGCAGGGAAATGCCCAGGGTGGTGGCGTTGATTTCCCATTCTCCGAGGAATCCGGACAGGGGAAGAAAAATGACGCAGGCCATCAACAGCGGCAGCGGGGCGATCATGAACAGGCCGTGAAACCGGATTTTCAGCGCGGGCATACCTTTTGGGAGAAGGGCATACACGCCGTCGCCGCAATCGATGACGGCACTGGCCTTCGTTTCCTCCTCGTGCGCGGCGACATATTCGTCGGCATGGTCGTAATTTTTGGAAATCCAGTGTTCGTTGTTCATAAATTTTATTCCGGATCGCCAGGACTCCAAGTATGAGATAATACAGGTATCATTGTTTCATTACAGATAACAGGTTTCTTTGAAACTTCAGACTGATATTGAAATCAAAAGTTTTCGAAGCACGCTGGACAACGGCCTGACAGTGGTGACGGTGGAGTTGCCGCACATTCACACTCTCGAAGTCGTCATGTTCGTCCGTGCCGGTCTGCGCTTCG
>JAPUGN010000162.1 GCA_027298165.1 Nitrospinota bacterium | reverse complement strand
TTAAAAGAACCCTTCGCCCATCACTCACAACCCCCTTCGTTCAGCCCCCCGGGTCGGGACAACATGGCGCCCCTGCGCATTCCCGAAGGCCATGTGTTCGTCATGGGAGACAACCGGGAGAACAGCTCGGACAGCCGGATGTGGGGCGTTCTGGACCTGAAACACTTGCGCGGCCACGCGCAATGGATTTACTGGTCCGGGGACAGCGATCAGACCGGGGTACGCACCGAACGTCTCGGCAACTCCGTTTACCGTTGATTCCATTCCCGGGCGACTTGAAACCGTCATGAGTGAAACCACGGAACGCATTCAGAAACTGAACACTCTGCTGGACGGGTGTCAAGGCGTCATTCTCGATTTCGACGGACTGATCGCCGATTCGGAGCCATTCCACTATCGCGCCTACAACGAAGTGTTTGAACGCTATGGACACAGCATCGACCCGGACGAGTACTGGGTGGAGTTCACATCCAAGGGCAAGGGCATCCAGGGAGAAATCGAACGGTATGATTTAAAACTGGACGTGAAGCCGGAAGAGATGCGGCAACAAAAATTCGAAATTTATTCCCGGTTTTGCCGGAGTGGCGATATCCAGTTGTTCCACGAAGCCAGACAATTTATTGAGGGTTTGAACGGCCGCTTTAAAGTGGCCATCGCTTCCGGTTCCTGGGCCCACGACATCCGCGCCATCCTCAAAAACGAACAGGCGGATTCTTTGATTCAAACCATCCTGGGCAAGGACCCGCCCCGGCCGGAAAAACCCGCTCCGGATATTTTCCTCGACGCGGCGCGCGAACTGAACCTGCCTCCGGAACAATGCCTGGTGGTGGAAGACGCGTTGAAGGGACTCACCGCCGCCCGGGAGGCCGGCATGGCCTGCGTCATTGTGAGAAACTCCCTCAATCAAAACATCGACTTTACCGGGGCGGACGTGGTTCTGGAAAACCTCTCTGAATTTGTGGCTCTACTCCAGTCCCGGTAATCCGGATTCAGGCAAAAAAAAACGCGGGCCAAAAGGCCCGCGCATTTGAACCCGAACAACCGGCTCTACCTATGTCCGTACGTTTCCTTGATTCCCATCTTGACCAGTGCTTCGTCGGACAGTCCACCACTCGAGGAAACACTGGCCGGTGCGGCTGTGCCGCCGGAGCCACCCGCCGCTCCACAACCGACGAGAAACAGAATCGCAATTACAGCTAAAACTTTTAACAAAATGTTCATGTCCATCTCCCTGTTTAATTAAACTTTACTTTACAAAAACAACTATGGAATCGGTCACTGCTGGATCGTAAGGGATGTGGTTGCCACGCGCGAACAGGGCCTGGATGGTATGCATCCCGCTACCCAATTCGATCGTTTTACATTTGGAACCATCGCCCATATGAATGTGGGTGCCATCTTTGGGAACCGGCTTGCCGAGATCGGGCAGATTCACATCGATAATCAAATGATGATGTCCCTTGCCTTCGTTGACTCCGTTCTTGGCGGGTTCCACCGTATACCCTTTGGTTTCAAGGCAGATTTCGACGGGACTGAACACATCCTCCATGGAGGCCGGTTTGGTGAGGGTCACGCCGGCATTAGCCGATTGCACCCGGGCACCGCCGCCCGAGTCGCCGGACGAAGGAGCGGCACCACCACCCTGGGATGCACATCCCACCAAAAGCCCCATCATTAAAACAGCACCCACGCGCCCCAGCATTTTCATTTATTTATCCTTTCAGGGTTTATTTATCTGAGCGACCAGAAATTCGAATCCAGATCAAGCCATCACAAAAAATCTATTTTAATGTAAAACTTCAGCATGATACATCAGATGTTAGTCTATTATAATCATATTTTTAACATAATCAACCGATGGTTGTACAATTTCATTATTTTCAGGCGGCCTTTCTTCTATCGGGTGTGAAAACAACAAAATTGAATCAAGAAATCGACCCTGATGCCAGGAAGTTTCCTGATATAATCAGCCCCGAAGTTCTTGAAGCGACCCGCCATTCAGGGTGCTTCCCGTGGGTGAAATTCGCCATCCATCGAATTATAAGGCAAACTATGACTCAACGACTGTTAACCCGGTTGACTCTTGTGGCCGCGGGACTGGCCGGCCTCGCGTTCCTCTGGCAAGGGCCGGCCCTGGGAACGGAGCCTAAGCTCAATCCGTGGATTCGGCTGGAACCGGGTCTCGAAATCGGGATCTTCGGCACTCCTCAAAAGTCACCTGTCGGCGACAACCTGATCCGGATATTAAAAATCGATCCGAAACGGTTTCAGTTCAGGTTGTTGAACGCTTCGGCCTCTCCCGGCGGCAGGCGCCTGTCCGCCAAAGAGTGGGCCCGGCAAAACGGATTGGTCGCCGCCATCAACGCCAGCATGTACCAGGCGGACAAACTCACCAGCGTGTCCCTGATGCAAACCTTCGGTCACGTCAACAACAAATGGTTCTCCAAGGACCGCGCATTGTTGGTGTTCGATCCCAAAAAACCATCTCTGCCGAGCGCGCAGATGCTGGACCGTGACTGCCAGAACGTGGACCACCTGCGCAAACTGTACCATACACTAATCCAAAGCATCCGCATGATCAATTGCGAAGGCAAAAACGTCTGGCAACAGCAGGATAAAAAATGGAGCACGGCGGCCCTCGGGATGGATCAAGCCGGACGCATCCTGTTCATCCACGTCCGCTCTCCGTTCAGCACCCACGATCTGATCGAAAATCTTCTGAAACTGCCCATCCACCTGAAACGGGCCATGTATGTGGAAGGCGGTTCCGAAGCCCAGATGTATATCCACTCAGGAAAAAACGAGCTCGAATACCTGGGAAGTTATTCGACCGGGGCAAACGAAACCGACGCCAATGCCCTGGCCTGGCCGATCCCCAACGTAGTGGGCATCACCCGCCTGCCACCGCCCAAAAAATAAAGAGGCGCCCGTGTCCGGATCCAAAAAACCCACTCTCACCTGCCGTCCCCGCATCCGTATCATGACCGGAAAAGATATCGCCCTGGGACCGGGTAAAATCGACCTGTTGGAAGCGATCGATCACACCGGGTCCATCTCCGCCGGAGCGCGCGCATTGGGGCTCAGCTACCGCCGCGCCTGGGATCTGGTGGCGACCATGAACCAGTGCTTCAAAATACCGCTGGTGGAACGCGTTAAAGGCGGAAAAGGCGGAGGCGGCGCACAACTGACCGCCGCAGGCCGGGGCATGCTGCATCTCTACCGCACCATGGAAACCAAAGCTCTCAAAGCCATCGGCCCGGAATGGAAAACCGTGCAGAAATCCCTCAAAAAAAATCCAGAGAAATAAAAATCCACACTCTGAAAACGAAATCAGTTGTCATTAAGAACTTTTCTGCGCGAGGATTTCGAAGCCGAGGAATTTGATCGGTAAATCCTCGCCGGGATAATGGCTGTAGGCGTCGGTCTCGTCGTGGTACTCATGGAAATCGAAATTGCGGATCGTGTACCCCACCTCGCGGATGTCGTCCACCAGGTTGTGGCAGAACCGGTCTTCGATTTTCACCAGCGTCTCGAGATAACCCGGCATCAGTTTGTTGGCGTAGTCGAGGTCTGCGGCTTCCATCAGAATACGGTTTTCCAGATCGGTGTCGATGATGGACAACTGCCCGCCGGCAATCAATTGATCCTGGGCCCAGTGCAGAAACCGTTTGCGATCCTCCCGGTGCAAATGATGCAGAAACTTGCTGATGTGAATCGTTCCGAATTTATAAGAGCTCCCCGGGCTCTCCGGAAAATCCGCCGGGAGGATTTCC
>JAPUGN010000161.1 GCA_027298165.1 Nitrospinota bacterium | reverse complement strand
CTGACGGACTTCACCTCGACCCACATGGAACCGTTCGGAAAATCGAGCCGGAAATCAAACCGGCTGTGTCCGGCCTTGACCTCTGAAGACACATCGGTGTAACCGGAAAGTCCGGAAAGTGTGTGGTTCGCCAGCGCCTCGCCCACCAGACGGTTGGCGAATACCGGGAACACGGACACCCAGAGGCGTCCGTGCCGGACGAGCACCAGAGTGTAATCAGTCTTGCGTTGCGGCCCGGGGTTGTGAATGAGGCGCACACGCCGTTGCGGAATCATCAATCCGGGCAGGCGGCCGGGATCCGGAACGTGGGCGGAAACCGGTTTTCCATCGATCTCGACCCGCGCCAGGTAACGGTTGGGCCGCTCGAGAAAAATACCGTCGACCATCCGTTCGCCCAGTTTCATGATTCGCTTGAATTCAAGGGGGATTAAAAATGATTGGAAGGTTCGTCCCGGCCCGCGGTGCGGTTAATGGCCGCCGCCGGCATCCGCACCTGAGGGTATGAACTTCTTTTCCATGTGGAGCACGTGGTCCACCGCCGGGGAAATCCGGTCGATCACCGGCTTCGGATACAATCCGATAGCCACCACCAGGATGCACGCCGGAATCAACAGTCCCAATTCTTTCGGGTTCAAATCCTTGACGTCGTCATATTTTTTCTCGAGGGGTTCTTGCATGGTCCCCTGAAACATGAAGAGCATATAGACCGAAGCGAACACGATCGCCAATCCCGCACCCAGAACGAACAGGCCGGCCATGCCGTTCAACAGGTGCGATTCCCACACGCCCATGAGAATCAGGAACTCGCCGACGAATCCATTCAACCCGGGCAGGCCCAGCGCCGCCAAGGCAATGAGCATGAAGATCCCGTACAGCATTGGCATCTGCGTTTTCATCCCGCGGATTTGATCCAGATTGCGCGTCCTCAACCGTTTTTCCAGGATGCCGATGATGATAAACAGCGCGGAGGCGATGATGCCGTGGTTGATCATTTGCAACACACTGCCCTCGATGCCCTGGCCGTTCAACGCAAAAATTCCGAGCGCGATAAATCCGAGATGACTGATACTGGCATAGGCCACCAGCGCTTTGAGATCCCTCTGTGTCACCGCAATCCACGCGCCGTACACAATCCCGCCCACCGCGGCGGTGGCGATCCACATTCCCCATTTGGCGATTGTTTCGGGAAACAGAGGCAGGCAAAACCGGATCAACCCATAGGCCCCGGCCTTGGACATGGCTCCGGTTATCAGAATCAGTACCGGAATGGGACAGGAAATATAAGCGTGCGGCAACCAGCTGTGGAACGGAAAAATAGGCAACTTGACAGCAAATGCCAGAAAGAAAAAGGCGAATAGGTATAACTGGATGTCCACCGGTATTTGGGTCTGCAACAATGTGGGGATATCGAAGGTCAGCGTGTGCGTCACATCGAAATGAATCATCGTGACCCAGATCAGGCCGACCAGCATCAGCAGACTTCCCACGAGTGTGTAGATTACAAACTTGGTGGTAGCGTACACCTTGTTGCCTTCGCCCCAGATTCCGATCAGGAAATACGCGGGGATCAGCATCAATTCCCAGAACACGTAAAACAGAATGGAATCCATCGCCACAAACACGCCCATGGTTCCGCTCTCCAGCAATAAAATCAACGACAGAAAATATTTCAGGTGTTTGCGGTAATCCTGCGAAAAATAAATCGCCAGCGCCCCCAGGAAGGCGGTCAGCACCACCAGGCACAGGCTGATGCCGTCGACTCCGACCTTGTAATAAATATGGAGTATCGGCACCCATTCGAGGGAGGTCACCAACTGCATGCCGTGGTGGTGGGAATCGAACAGGACCACCAGGCCGAGCGCACCGAGAAAAGTCAGGAAGCTGGCACCTATGGCGATCGCAATGACCTTCTCGTTGTTGTTGCGGACCACTTTCGTCAAAACGATGACGATCGCGCCCACTATCGGCAGAAACACAACGGCTGTTAATAGATGATTCATTGCTTCAGCGTCACAGAAAAATCACAAACAATAAAATGGTCACCATGCCCGCGACCATGTTGAGCGCGTACAACCGCACCTTGCCGGACTGCCACCTACTGATTCCGCGGCTCACTTCCCGGACCTGTTGCCCCACCTGGTCGACGGAAAAGTCGATACCGCCTTTCTCGGCCCGTTCTTCCATAAATTTGCCGATACCCTTCACCGGTTTCACGATCAGAAAATCGTAAATTTCGTCCACATAATATTTATTGAACAGCAGCTCGTACAATGGCGCCAGCATCTGCTTGACGAAAGCCAGTTGACTCGTGCCCGTCATGTAAATGGCCACGGCGACCACGATTCCGCCCAGAGCCGCCGACACTGCGATGATTTCCAGCAAAGCGTCCTCGTGATGCACCGGCACCGCGCCGCCAAACACCGGCGACAGGAAATCATGGGCCCAGGGACCCAGAAAACCGCCCACCAGCGACAAGCCCGCCAGCACGATCAGAGGCGCGGTCATCACCCTGGGCGACTCGTGCGGCCGCAACTCGGGCGATCGGGTATTGCCCATGAACGTGTAAAAGAACAAGCGGAAGGTGTAAAAGCCGGTCATGCCCACGGCGATCACCGCCAGGCCCCAATACAGGAAGTTCCCGAATTCAGCATGGTAGGCGTTCATCATAATTTCTTCTTTGCTGAAGAACCCGGCGGTCAACGGAAATCCGGCCAACGCCAGGGACGCAATAAAAAACGTGATAAAGGCGATAGGCATCACGAAACGCAGTCCGCCCATTTTCCGAATGTCCTGCTCGCCCGCCAGCCCGTGGATGACACTGCCCGCTCCCAGGAACAACAGCGCTTTGAAAAAGGCGTGCGTCATCAGGTGAAACATACCGACGCTGAACACGCCAACACCCACCGCCAGAAACATGAACCCGATCTGGCTCATGGTGGAGTACGCAATGACTTTTTTGATGTCGTATTGCACCATGGCGATAGACCCGGCAAAAAGGGCGGTGACGACGCCGACCGCCGCGATCAGGTACATCGTGAAAGGCGCTATCATATACAGCGCGTTGCACCGCGCTATCAGGTACACACCGGCGGTCACCATGGTCGCCGCGTGGATCAGCGCACTGACCGGTGTCGGCCCTTCCATCGCGTCCGGCAGCCAGGTGTGAAGCGGTATCTGCGCCGACTTGGCGAAGGCGCCCACCAGCAGGAGAAATGTGATCAGCAGAATGCCGTCATCGTTTGAGGAAAAGGTGGTGGGAGCGGCTTTGAACACCT
>JAPUGN010000160.1 GCA_027298165.1 Nitrospinota bacterium | reverse complement strand
GGTACGTCAGGCTGGGATCAAGATCGTGAACCCGGCCAAACTTGAATCCATAGACCTGTCGGAATCCGGGATATCCGTCGGGCCGTTCCTGAAACTCTCCGGAAAACCCAGCTGACAATCCGGCAGACATGGGAGCCAAATCGGAAATGGTTTTCCATTGATTGCGCAATGCGTCCGGCTTTCGAACGGTCAGGGTATAGGTGTTATTGAAGCCGAAGGGTTCCATCCAGACCAAGTTGAATCGATTCCGATATTCCCCGGCCACGCGTTGATAGACTTTTGCCGGATCCGTCATCAAGGGAAGGTGCAAGATAGCCATCAGCCCCGTTCCGGTGTATTCGGCGTACAAGTCAATTTGCCCCCGTGCCAGGGCTTGGTGACAAATAATGGTTCCGCCCAGATTGAATTTGCGTTCGACGGAAAGGGGGGTGCGCGATTCGATCATTTGGGCCATCATCTCCGCAAGGATGTGTTGTTCGGTGAAATTTTTGGATGCAATGCGGACGATTCCCTGCGGTGTTCGCCCGTCCAGGATTGCGGATCCGGAAGTGGGGTGCGCCGATGGGAAAAAACTGACCACAACCGGAACCAAGAGGCCCAGCGGTATTACCACGGCGGAAAGTTTCAGGGCAAACCGAGTCCGGCGGGACAGGGTTCGATTTCGTTGGGGATCAAACGCTCGTTCGACGGTACCCAGCGCAAAATCCACCAGCAGGGCGAGCAGTGCGGCAGGGATCGCTCCCAGACAAATCAGACGCGTATTGGAAAGCGCCAGTCCCCGGTTAATGAACTCCCCCAACCCCCCGGCACCGATAAAAGCCGCCAGGGTGGCAATCCCCACCGCCACCACCGCCGCAGTGCGAATGCCTGCCATGATTACAGGAAGCGCCAGAGGGATTCGAACCAGCCGCATCTGCTGCCATTCGGTCATCCCGATTCCACGGGCGGCTTCCATGGTCTCAGGAGTCACCCCCTGTAGTCCTGCCAGGGTATTTCGCACAATGGGGAGCAGGGCATAAAGAATGAGCGCAACGATGGCAGGCAGCACACCGATTCTCTGAAACAGGGCTAAAAGAATAACCAGCATCGCCAAGCTGGGAATGGTTTGCAAAATACCGACAACTCCCAACAGCGGGCCGCGCAATCCCGGCCGGTAAAACGCCAGGATTCCCAAGGGAAGGCCCACCAACACCGCCGTTACCGTAGACACTCCGGTAAGAAACAGGTGCTCCCCGAGGCGTTGCCACAGTTCCGGCATCCGCTCAAGCAGGTACGGTATCCAGAGGTTCTCCTGCATCAGAAAGTGTCTTTAAACGCCTTCAATCGGTTGACGGTTTTCGCGAATAAATCCCGGATAAACGGAGTGGCAGGGTGTTGCAGAATTTCCTTTCCGGTTGCAACCTGCTCCAGCCGGCCTTCGTGGAGAATGGCGATACGGTCTCCCAGGGTGAGGGCTTCAATAATATCGTGAGTGACAAACACAACCGTTTTTGCGAGGCGTTGTTTCAAGTCTAAGAACTCCTGCTGCAGGGCGTCCCGGGTAATCGCGTCCAACGCCCCAAAAGGTTCGTCCATCAGCAGGAAATCCGGATCGGAGGCCAACGCGCGGGCGACGGCCACCCGCTGTTGCTGCCCCCCGGACAGTTCATCGGGAAATCGTTGCGCATAATTTTCGGGCGGCAGGCGAACCAGTTCAAGAAGCTCCCGACACCTTTTATGGATTTGGTGGCCCGGCCAACCCAACATGCGCGGCACGATGGACACATTCTCCTGGACGGACATGTGGGGAAACAGGCCGATTCCCTGGAAAACATAGCCAATGGAACGTCTCAACTGCACGGGGTTTTGTTTCAGGATATCTTTTCCGTTCACATAGATGGTACCGCTCGTCGGCTCAATCAAACGATTGATCATTTTGAGGGTCGTTGATTTCCCGCAACCCGAGGAACCCAGCAACACAAGGGTTTCCCCTTTCAAGACTTCGAAAGAAATGTTGTCGATGACCCGAGAAACACCATCGTAGGATTTGCTCACCTGGTCGAAAGCAATCATGGATTTATCCTCGGTGAAAGGAAGGTGGGAAGGCGGCGTTTCCGCTGAAACCGAGGGCGATAAACATCATTGCGCTTAAAACCTATATTTAAAGGTTCATAACAACCCTTGCAAAAAGGGTAATTCCTCCAGAAAACAAATTCATTCTATCGCTCCCTACCGTACCACGGAATCTTTATTTCAGGTCCGTTTTCAGCTTTATATATAGAATAGGCTTTCTCACCCCTGACGGCACCGTGGATTGTTTGGTATAATGTCCAAGTGAGCTGAAAGGCATACCCATGGCACCCCCAACTTTAACCGATGCAAAAGAACCTTCCATGAGAAAAAACCGGCACCACATTGAGATGGAAAACGTCTCGCGTTTTCCCCTGGAACGATCCACGGACTGCCAGGAATGGGAAGAAGTGTCGCACGAAGAGTTGGATGAGATTCTGGATCTGGTTACTGAAAATAAGGCCAGCGTGTTTCTGGGTGTGGTGCGGGGAGGAAGTCTCTGCAAGCTCGAAGGTTATTTTTATCGCATCCGCCCCCAATCCTGACCCGGCCCCCGGTATGCCCCACCAGCTTCAGGTCGTTTTGATCGAACCGGAAATTCCCAACAACACCGGGTCCATCGGCCGGTTATGCCTGGCCACCCAGTCCACCCTGCACCTGGTTGACCCGCTCGGATTTGAAATCAACGACTCCCAGTTGAAGCGTGCCGGTCTCGATTACTGGCAGCATCTGGACGTGTTCCGGCATCCCGGCTTGGACGCATTTTTCGATACCTTGCCGGAAGGCGCGCCTCTGGTTTTCTTTTCCAAAAAAGCGAAGCCGTCGTATCTGGGGCACCAGTTCAAAACGGGGAGTTATCTGATTTTTGGCAAGGAGACGAAAGGACTGTCTGAAAAGCTGATCGAACATTATTCGGGTCAGGCGTTCCGGATCCCGCTATACGATCCGCGGGTCCGGTCGCTCAATCTGTCCAATGCGGTTTCCATCGTTTTATATGAGGCGATTCGTCAGCTGGGGTCCTGAATTCACTCAGGCATGCTGGATAAAGACTTGAAGGTAGGCGTTCTCGCTTTCGACAGTTAGAGGAATGGTAAATTGGGGGACTCCCACCAAGTCTATCGACTTTTTTTTACATTCCCAGGCTTCCGGTAATCCCATATCGAAGTGCATGTCGATTTCCTTACGCGGGTCGACCGGTCGGCCGCCATTGGTGAGCTTCAGAAATTCACGAGGGTTTTTCGCGGCTTTGATTTTAGCAATGCCTCCTATGATATTGCCGAGCTCTTGCACCACTCCCCCCACCTGATCCATATCCAGTTTCCCGAAAATCGTTTCATAGATATTACAGGCGATCTTTTTGGGAAAATAAATCATAAGCATCACTTTAACTTCGTGCACACCGTCGACAAGTTCGACAGAGACCACAAAATCTCCCTCGGCGCCGTTTCCCGATTTCGGCTGACCGGGAATTGCGGTGACCAAGTATTGGCTGAACGCCTCTACCGTACTTTCAATGAATCCTGAAATGATACTCGGATGAATGCCGATGTCATCCATGGACGGATCATAAAGAATGGGCCTCGGTTTATATTTTTGTTCGATGCGGACGCAATTCCCGGTCGGGTGATTACAGATGATATCCACCATCTGCGACAGCTCATCGTTCAGAAAAGGCTTCGTCAAATAGCCGCTGGCTCCGGCCTGGGCCAGTTCATCGATATGGTCTTCGGTGCGTTCTGCTGAAACCACCATAAAGGGAATGTGTTTCATCCGCTCCCGAGGATCATTCCGCACCTTAATCAGCATATTTAATCCGTTTTGAGCTTTTAGATACAGGCCTGAAGTTACGAGATCGAATTCCTTGAGACCCAGAATGAGATAGGCCTGATGGCCGTCGGTGGCAATGGAGATCAGTCCATCCTCGAACCCGATGTCGATGAGTTGATTTTTGATAAGGCGGGCAATCCAACGGGAGTTGTCGACCACCAGTACCTTCTGACCCTTATATTTTCATAGCCTGAGGCGACTCCACAACCTGAGGTTTTCCTGAAGGCTTGGTTGTCTTTGCAACCTTGGTTTTTTTGTAGCTTTGGTTTTTTTGGCCATCAGTCAAATAGCTTTCATTAATTACAGACTGGGCGCTCCTGCAACCCCTCCCGCAACCCCATTAAAAATTATTAATTCCGGGTTAACGGAGGCTTAACTTTCTTTCTCTATATTAGAGGCAGAGAGTAAGTCAAGATGTGATTAACATAACATACATTTTCAATGTAAAAAATAAAAATCAGCCCTCTCTTTAAAAAGGAGACATTCATGTTCTTTACAAACCAAAGCAAAAACCGAGGATTAAATAAAAAAATGTTTGTTTTTATGTCGATTATTTTGCTGGTTGGGCTGAGTCTCGCTACCGGGGCCTTGGCGGGTGGTGGCGGCATGACGCTCAAAGTCCACACCCAGATTCTGGAAGCGGGAGGCGCCCCTAAAAGCGGCCCCTGCCCTCAGCCGCGCAATACGAAATCGGCTCCGGCCTCCCTGGCCAAGGCCTCTATTCCGGCCGGGGCAAATGCCGAAACAGGCAAGAAAATATTCCAGAAAAGCGCCAAGCCGATGGCCTGCAAAATGTGTCACGGCGCCATCGGTGAAGGCAACGGCAAACTGGGGATGGTGTTGACCCCGCGTCCCCGGAATTTCACCTGCGCCGACACCATGAAGCGCGTTTCTCCCGGTCAGATGTTCTGGATCATCAAAAACGGGTCCAAGGGAACCGGGATGGTGGCGCATGGCAAGACGCTGAGCGACAAACAAATCTGGGACGTTGTGAAATACATCGATACCCAATTTGTTACACGATAATACTTGAGTATCTCTCTCAACTTCGAGGAGGTAAGAACCATGAAAGCAATCATTAAAGCAGCTGGACTCATAATCTGTTTAACCCTGTGGTTCGCCCAGGAGGGTTTTGCTAAAAAGAACGCTTATCAGGTCTCTCCCGTAACCCACGGTGGCCACCTCGCCGGTTCCGTCTCTTTCAAAGGCAAGGTTCCCGATCCTATTCGTGAAGACCTGAACAAGGGCAAGAACGCGGAATTCTGCGTTCAGCACCCGGATACACAAGAAGGCGGCATTCGCCCCCGCACCAAAGTGGTGGTGACCGACGGCAAGTTGAAAGATACCGTGGTAATTATTGAAAACATCACTCAGGGAAAAGACTGGCCGGCCGAAGCCACGCGCTTTGAATTCAAAAACTGCGACATTTTTCCCAAGGTCACGGTTGTACGCAAACCTCCCAAAGGAACGAAACAAGGTCTGGTTCTAATTGAAAACCACGATTCGGATATTCTTCATAATCCGCACGGCTATACGAAAGTCGGGGCCAGCGCCAAGACCCTGTTCAATAAACCGCTTCCCAACAAAGGCGACGTGGCCGACGTCACCAAAAACCTGAAACGGCTTAAAATGAACAAGGACAAACATTTCTTCCTGCAGTGCGATCAGCACAATTTCATGGAAGCGGATGCGCGGATCGTCTGGAATCCCTACTACACCATCACGGCCAGGGATGGGACATTTAAGATCGATCAGATTCCCGCCGGGACCTATCGGATCACCGCCTGGCATCCTTACGTCGGCGAAGTGACCCGGGAGGTCACAATTCCGGCCGGACAGAACGTTCAGTTGGATTTTGAACTGACCGGCAAATAAAAAACCTTTTCAGTGTTCGCAACGGCGGTACCGGATTTTATCCGGTACCGCTTTTTTTTCCTTCTCCCAACTGATTTGTCATGGTGAGCTTGTCAAGGAGTGACAGACCCACGCGATTTCCCCACTCCTCCTTACAGTACCGGTTGAATCCATTTGCTATTGAGGGTATAAACAGGATTCCAGGGCCGAACAGGCCCGCATCATTCACCGCCGGGAGCAAAGGATGGTATTTGCAGGGGTCAGGTTTGGGACGCTCGGTTGTGCGGCCCTGCTGTTTGCGTGGTCCTGCAGCGCATCCGACGATCCCGGTTCCCGCCCTTCCCGCATCGACAAGCAAAAACAGATCGAAGCCTTTAACGAAGCGGCCCGGCAGGGTCAATCCCATAAAATTATTATAATGCTCGAAAACGGCCTTATGGATCGGCAGGCGGCCCTCGACCGGGGGCTGATGGCGGCACTGGGAGAAGAGCATACCGACCTGGCGGCGTTTCTTCTCAACCGGGGGGCGGATCCTAAAGCTAAAACCCGCGACGGGTTCACCGCCCTGATGGAAGCGGCTCTGCTCGGCGATTTCCCTCTGGTACGGCAATTGGTCGATTTTGGAGCCGACCCCCACGCGGTCGACAACGAAGACCGCACTCCGCTGATGAGCACCGTGGCCGGCGGCAATCTGGAAGCGGTGGATTTGATTTTGAGCCACACGCCCAAGGTCGATGCCCGCGACAAAACGGGATTCACCGCCCTGATGTGGGCCGCCGCCGGCAACCATCCCGACATCCTCGAACGCCTGATTGAACACGGAGCCAATGTCAATCGGCGTGACCGTAACGGCTATTCGGCGCTTTGGCTGGCCACTCTTCGGGAAAATCCGGACGCGGTCCGCATCCTGCTTGCGAGGCAAGCCCGAATCAACCTCACCCAAAACGACGGGCTGTGTTTATTGATCGATGCCGCCACCGGAAGCAACACGGACATCGTTCAAATGCTTCTCGATGCCGAAGCCAACACCAACATCCGGGACAAACACGGCCGGACCGCATTGATGGAAGCCCTGCGCCGCGGCCCCGATGCCACCGTGCACCTGCTTCTGGAAAGGAAAGCGGACGTCCAGCACCAAGACCGCGAACGCAACACGGCATTAATGGCGGCAGTGGCCCGCGGAGACATTGATATCGTTATAGCCCTGCTGGCGTCGAAACCCGATCTGGATGCACAAAACCGAAACCGCCGTACCGCGCTGAACGATGCCGCCCGGCTGGGCCACTTGCCCCTGGTGCGCCTTTTGCTGGACAAGGGGGCCGACCCCAATATCCCGGACCGGCAGGGAATCACTCCGCTCAACAGTGCCGCTGGAAAAGGTCATCTGGAAATGGTCCGACTGCTGTTGAAACGCGGTGCCAAAATCAAAATTGACAAAGGATTCACCCCCCTCAACAGCGCCGCCTTCGGCGGCAACCTGAAGATCGTCCAATTGTTTTTGAGAAAGGGCGCCGACGTCAACGAAGCGGACGCGCACGGCATGACGGGCCTGATCAGCGCCGCGTTCGGCGACAATATAGAAATCGTCCGTCTACTGCTTGAAAAGGGAGCCGACATCAACACCCGCACCCGCAGGGGATGGACCGCATTGATGGGCGCCGCGTTCGAAGGCAATCTTAAAATCGTGGAATTGCTGCTTGAGAAAGGAGCGGACTTGAACACCGTCACCCGCGACGGATGGACCGCTTACAAAAGCGCGGAAATGGCGGGCCACACCCGCATCGCCCGGCTCCTCTCACCTGATGAAGCGCCTCGTCAGGAAGAAAAACTTCTTCAATAAGTTTTTTCAAATCTGAGATTGCGCGAGGGTTCGGGGTTGTACACATACTCCACCGTCAATGCCCAGTCGCCCTCTTTAAAATCGCGTTCGCTCCCCTCGGTTCCATAGGCGCGGGGATTGAAAAGAAATTTGGCATGATGCCGTCCATCCCGGTTTCTAACAAAAAACACACCGGCCGACTTTTGATTGAAATTCATGTGAGCGGAATCTTCGTAGCCGGAAGCCGGCGCCTGATCGGTATACACCAGATGGTCAAAGCGGACCCCTAACTTCTCTTCTGAAACGAAATGGAATCCGCCTCCACCTGTCGCGGTGAGGCCGATGTTTTTCCTGTCGAAGCTGGAATCAAATTGCGGAAAAACATCCGCCTCATTCCGGTTGAAGGTAATGCGCTTCTCCGAAAATATCCAACCAAAAGGCCGAAATCCCTGAATGCCCAGTTTGAGCATTCCAAATCGGGGCTTGGTATAGGCAGGATCCTTCCGCTTGACCTGAAGCACAATACTGCTGTCGGGTTCGAACCACCCCTCAAATTTGACATAGCCCTCCCTGTCGGTCTTCAATTTCGCGCTGGTTCCGACATCATACTCAACCCGGAAATTGCCATGAGAATCGGACACCGCCTCGAAGGTAAAGGTATGATCCCAGGTGACGCCACCGGAGAATTTCCAACCCGATTGCAGGAGAATCACTCGCACCCCGGCCACCGGCTGACGCGTTTCGTAGTCGACCACCTGTCCCTCGATAAACCGGTCGCCGGAACATCCCGAGCCTGCGAATCCCAACCAAAGCAGGAGAAGAATTTGCAGGAACTTACGGGAATGGATATCGCAGAATGTCATGGCACCTTTCCACCCGGAGGACTATTGTTGAGGGGCGTTTTGGGCGCAGCGAAAGCCGAAGTTGGAGTTGCGCACATAGGGATCCGACCAGTAGCGCGTGGCGGGAGTCAGGTGACGTTCGCTGGAATACCAGGAACCGCCACGCAATCCTTTTTCCTCCCCTGTCCTGGGGCCTTGCGGATTTTTCGCGGGACTTCGTTCGTAATACTTTTTTTCATACCAATCCGCCACCCACTCCCAGACATTGCCTGAAGTATCATACACTCCGTAACCGTTGGGCTGACGAGTTCCTACCGAATGAGTGTGGTCTTCCGAGTTGTCATCGAACCAGGCATATTCCGGGTTCATGCCTTCGCCCCAGAAGTACCGGGTTTGAGTGCCGCCGCGGGCGGCCTTTTCCCATTCGGCCTCGGTGGGAAGCCGCTTCCCGGCTTTGGCGCAATACCCCCGCGCCTCGTACCAGTTCACCTGATCGGCGGGATTCGTCTCTCCCACAAATTTTGAGGGGTTGGCGCCGCGGAGACGTTCATAATCTTTCTGCACCACTTCAAACTTATCGATGAAGAAGCCGTCGAGGTACACCGAATGCGGCGTTTTGTTGCTCGCCCCGGCCATCCCCATGACAAATTCTCCCGCCGGGATCCACACCATCCCTTCCGGCGCCTGTGAGGCGGCAAAGGCGATCGAAGAACTGAACCCCAGGAAGCCCACCAGCCAGAACATCGCCAAGCACCATCCCTGGCTGTCTTTTCCGTCTTTTAACTCACGCTTCAAAATTCAGGGCCTTTCTTTATTTTAAAAATTTTCACTCATGGCCCACAGGAACTGTTTTCTCAATGCGCCAAAAGGTATATTATCATACCTGCCGCCGGTTCTCGTAAGCGGCACTGGAAACTCCCAATCCAACGAAAGAGCATCCCTGATGTCTTTGCGTAAACTATTTGGATCGAACAAGATCAGAGAATACGAGGTCCGCCTAGAGCGCGAACCGGACAATCCGCAATGGCGGTTCGAGCTGGCGGCGGAATACGAGCGGCGGGGGCAATTCCCCCGGGCCATCGAAGCGTTTCTTGAAACCCTGAAGCTGAGCCCCCGTTCGGCGGAAGCACATTTCAATCTGGGGATCCTCTACGAAAAAACCCAAAACGGGCGACAGGCTGTCTTCCACATGGTGCAGGCGGGCAACCTGTTCTCTGAGCGCAACGATTCGGAAAACAAGGATAAGGCCCGCACAAAACTCAGGAGCCTTTACAAAAAGTTCGGCTCACTCCCCGGAGCCCCCCCAACCCGAACCACGACTGATTTCGGTTAACCTTAACATTTTAAAGAAAGTTCTCATTTGCAACAGGCAAAAATATTAACCGTATAGCTATTTTTTTCCTCTGAAAACAATAGTTTCGAGGGTATAATAAAAATATCATCATTTCGATATACCGTACAACTTTTATTACGTGAACCCGTGAAAAATCCCGGCAATATTTCGGATGAGTCCCTCAAAGGAATGAAAATCCTTATAGTGGACGACTGCCCTGAAAACATTTCCATTATAGAGAAAACCCTAGACCAAGAGGGTTTTGTTATGGCGGTGAGCACTTCCGGGGTGGAGGCGCTCAACATTGCCCCGAAATTCATGCCCGACCTCATCCTCCTGGACATCACGATGCCGGGACTCAACGGCTTTGAAACCTGCCAGCGGCTGAAAGCCGATATCCGCACCAAAAATATGCCCGTCATATTTTTAACGGCGCGCGCTTCGATCGAAGATACCATTAAAGGGTTTGAATGCGGAGCGGTGGATTATATTCAAAAGCCGTATCAGGTGGAAGAAGTTCTGGTCCGCGTCCGCACACAACTGAAAATGGTTTCTCTGCTGAACCACTACCAAAAATTTCAGGACATCCTCAATGAAAATATGAAGGACCTGCAACGTAGCAACTCCGAATTGAACCAGTTTGCCGGCATGGCTTCCCACGACCTGCAGGAGCCGTTACGGAAAATCAGGTACTTTTCCGACAAACTTGAAAAATTTCTAAACTTGGGTAACGAGAACCCCGGTGCGTCCAAATGGCTGGCGAAAATCCGGAACTCCGTCGACAAAATGCAGAGCCTGATCCACAGTTTGCTGCAACTTTCCAAAGTGGGACAAATTCGTTCCTTCGAGCAAGTCGATCTGGAAGAATTGGTGTCTGAAGTCCTGACCGATCTCGAACCCCGCATCCGAGAAAAGCGGGGAACGGTTCATGTGGACTCTCTGCCTACGGTCGAGGCCGACCGAATACAAATGCGGCAGTTGTTTCAAAGCCTGATCAGCAACAGTATAAAATTTCACCGAAAAGAGGAACCGCCCTTAATCCACATCAAGGCCAGCCTTTGCAAGCAAAGCAACATGTGGAAAATTACCGTGCAGGACAATGGCGTCGGTTTCAACGAAAAACACCTGTCCAAAATCTTCAAACCGTTCCAACGTTTGTGTGGCAAGGACGAATTTGAAGGCAACGGCATGGGGACCGCGATCTGTCACAAAATTATTGAAAATCACCACGGCGCAATCACCGCCCAAAGCGTTCCCAACCAAGGCTCCACCTTCATTGTAAAACTTCCGAAAAGCCAGCTGAAAATCCAATAACCGTCCCGGACCCCTCCCTAATTCTTGAACGCCGGACCCAGGCATCATTTATGATCCTGTTTGTTTAATTCCCGGCCCCGGCTTCTTTACCCAATATCATCTCGTTCTTGGGGACACCATAAAACGTTACCCTTATTTCAGGATCAAAATGGGAGGGAAATTCCGGGATCAGCACAACCTCCTTCACATTGGGATGCTGTTCGCCTTTAAATAATGTTTCTAATTGGTTTACATCAGAAATATGGTCGGACACCAGTAGGCCTTCTGTACCCAAAGATCGGACCAATCTATACTTAGGCTTTTTATCTTGACCTCCGGGCCCCAATATCAAAAATTCGATAAATAGTCTCGAAGGCCTAAATAAAGACTTAACAACTTTCCCATAAGTGCTTAAATCAACATCAATTTCCGCAAAAACAAATCCGTGACTGTAATCCGGAATGGCAATCCTCTCTCCTAAATTCACACGAACTTGTTTTAAAAGATTCTTTTTATAATTAAAATCCTGGCGCTCTTGTGCATTTCTCTCTAAAAGAAGGAACCTATCAAAGCGCTCCATCAACGAATAATTCCGCATTAAAGTCACCAACGTTTTAGGCTCATAGAAGACCGGATACATGTCACCCAATCTTCGAAACTCGTATAAAACCGTCTCCGGAGGCGTTCTTTCAAAATAATCAGAATTTAATTTATCCAGTTGAGGGGTATAAGCAACATAGGATTGCATTACCGGTCGTGGTTTCCACTTCAAATCATAGGCATAGGCCAGGGAAATTTCCCAAGGAAAAATATCCACTGTTTTCTCTCCAATAAGCTCTAATAGAGGGTCCTCAATTTTATAATATTTACGCAAAGAGGCTTTCATTTCTTCTTCGATTTGATTTTGACTGGAAGAATCATTGATCGAATCCACCAGCACATGAAGCGGTTGCCAACTGGTAATAAGGGTATGGTGGAAAAACCCATTCCTTCCCATCCACAACATAAACACCAGAGCAAGGGCCGACAGACTCTTTTGAATCCACAACCCTTCTCGACTCTTATCGTCATTCTTTTCACCTGCGAACACAAAATAC